>DATECV010000250.1:0-9393 GCA_035286725.1 Dehalococcoidia bacterium
GTCGACCGGGCGGTCCGGCGTGGGGATGTAGTTGTCTACAGCACTCATCAGCTCGATGATGCTGGCGTAGGCGGGGTCGTTCGCGTCGTCGCTGGTGCCATTCATGGCGGCGAGGGCGCTGCCCCGGATGATCGGAATGTCGTCGCCGGGGAAGCCCTGCTTGGTGAGGAGCTCGCGCAGCTCGAGCTCGACCAGGTCGAGGAGCTCGGGGTCGTCCATCTGGTCGACCTTGTTCATGTAGACGACGATGGCGGGCACCTGCACCTGGCGAGCGAGCAGGATGTGCTCGCGGGTCTGGGGCATGGGGCCCTCGGGGGCGGCGACGACGAGGATGGCGCCATCCATCTGGGCCGCGCCGGTGATCATGTTCTTGATGTAGTCGGCGTGGCCGGGGCAGTCGACGTGCGCGTAGTGGCGCGCCTCGGTCTCGTACTCCACATGGGTGATGGCGATGGTGATGCCGCGGGCGCGCTCTTCGGGCGCGTTGTCGATGCTGCCGAAGTCGCGGTAGTTCGCGAGCTTCTTGAGGGAAAGCACCTTGGTGATGGCCGCGGT
Source organism: Dehalococcoidia bacterium (assembly GCA_035286725.1). GTDB lineage: Bacteria > Chloroflexota > Dehalococcoidia > DSTF01 > JACRBR01 > JACRBR01. Next base: position 556 of record DATECV010000250.1, read on the forward strand.
CAACGTAGTCTTGCCATGGTCGACGTGACCGATGGTCCCGATGTTGACGTGTGGCTTGGTCCTCTCGAACTTCTGCTTGGCCATGTCTGGCTCACTCCTCCTGATGCCCCCGCTGGCTGGAGGGCCCCTGCTGTGTTGTCCGCGGACGCGGACGCTATCTCTTTTCTTGCCGCCCGCCACCCGCGCGAAACGGGAGGATGAGCTGTTCTGCCGCTGGAGCCCACAATCGGATTCGAACCGATGACCTCACCCTTACCAAGGGTGTGCTCTGCCAACTGAGCTATGTGGGCCAGACTATCCGAGGTGGGACGCGCGCCGGAGCATCCGTCGCGGCCAGACCCACCATGGCTGCTGATCTGGAGCCCGAGAGGGGATTCGAACCCCTAACCTGCCGATTACAAATCGGCTGCGCTACCGTTGCGCCACCCGGGCCCGAACGGCGCCCGAAACCGCGCTCCGGATGACCCGACTGGCGTGGTGGGCTGGTTTGTTAATCCTGCCTAACAAAAATAGGCCCCCGCCAACGGGCGGGGTTTACGCGCCACAGTATATGGACGCAGATTCAATGGAGTCAAGCAATTGGGGTTAGCCCGAGCCGAAGCGCCAAGGGGGACTGAGGCGCCGCGCGGCAATCGTAGGGCGCTGCGCATTGCGCAGGGCAGCGGGCGGCGGCAAGCTTCCGGGAGGAGGGGACGCGATGTTCGTTTCTACGCTGCGACGCACGACGACGGTGAAGCCGGAGGACTTCGAGAAGCGGAAGTCCGGACTGACGGCCAGGCTGCTTCCATATCTACAGCGACAGCCGGGCTTCGTTTCGTACGACCTGCAGCCGGAGGGAAACGGGGGCGGGATGGTGGAGACGACGCGCTGGTCGACGGAGGCGGACCGTCGCGGCTTCTTGCGCGGCGGAGGGGCGGCGATGGCGGCGACGTGGCTGGACGGGTTTTTCCCGACGGCGCCGTACCCGAACGGGACGTGGGTGCGGGAAGTCGCGGAGGCGTAGACGATGGGAGTGCCCGCCGCGCAGCTCCCTGCGGCCAACCCGTTCGAAGACGCGCTGCGACAGCTCGATGCCGTTGCAGACCGGCTGGGGCTGGACGGCGGGATGCGCGAGATCCTGCGGCACTGCAAGCGCGAATTCACGGTGAACTTCCCGGTGCAGATGGACGACGGCTCCGTGCGCGTGTTCACGGGCTATCGGGTGCACCACAACGAGGCGCGCGGGCCGGTGAAAGGCGGGTTGCGCTACAGCGCGAACGTCTCGCTGGACGAGGTGCGGGCACTTTCGATGTGGATGACGTGGAAGTGCGCGGTCGCGAACCTGCCGTACGGCGGCGCGAAAGGCGGCGTGATCGTCGATCCGCGGTCGCTGAGCCGGCGCGAGCTGGAGCGGCTGACGCGGCGCTTTGCGGCCGAGATCGGGCTGCTGATCGGGCCGGACGAGGACGTACCGGCGCCGGACATGGGGACGGACGCGCAGGTGATGGCGTGGATCATGGATACCTACAGCATGATGCACGGCCACTCGGTGCCGGCGGTGGTGACGGGCAAGCCAGTCACGATCGGGGGGAGCAGCGGGCGCGTGGAGGCGACGGGGCGTGGCGTGTTGTTCGCCACGCAGAAGGCGTGCGCGTACCGGGGCACGTCGCTGACGGGCGCACGAGTGGCGATCCAGGGCTTCGGCAACGTGGGGAGCGTGGCGGCGAAGCTGCTGTCCGAGGCGGGTGCGAGCGTCGTCGCGGTGAGCGACAGCAAGGGCGGGATCTACGCCGAGGGCGGGCTCGACGTCGGCGTGCTGCTGGCCCGGAAGCACGAGCGCGGGCTGGTCGCCGACGGGCACCCGGGCGAGCCGGTCTCGAACGCCGAGCTGTTGGAGCTGCCGGTCGACATGCTGATCCCGGCGGCGCTGGAGGGACAGATTCACAGCGGGAACGCCAGCCGGATCCGGGCGAAGATGATCATCGAGGCGGCGAACGGCCCGACGACGACGGAGGCAGACGCGATCCTGAGCGCGAACGGTGTCTTCGTGGTCCCGGACATCCTGGCGAACGCGGGCGGCGTCATCGTGTCGTACTTTGAGTGGGTGCAGGACCTGCAATCGTTCTTCTGGGAGGAGGACGAGGTGAACGCGCGCCTCCAGCGGATCATGGACCGCGCCTTCGACGAGGTCGTGGCGATTCGTGATGCGGAGTCGTACACGATGCGCGAGGCCGCGTACGTGCTCGCGGTACGCCGGGTGGCGGAGGCGACGCAGGTGCGGGGGATCTTTCCGTAAACAGGCGGGCCGCGCCGCGGGCTATACTTCATCGCTATGGCAGCTATCCGACACGTTGCGAAGCGACCAAAGAGAAACGCGCGCCCAGCAGGGCCAAAGGCGGCTTCGCGGGCCGAGTTGGACGAGATGAGGGCGAAGATCGCAACTTCGTCTTCGTATGCTGAGTCGATTCGCCTTGCGAGGCGCTACCTCGAGAAGATCGAACAGAGTCCACCGATGCTCAGGCCGGGTGAGAAGTCAGCTTGGGACAAGATCGTGGACTCAAGCAAGAGAATCCCTCGCAGGGAGCTTGAGCGGCAACCTCGTGATGGAGCTGCGAATATCGATCACTATCTCTACGGAGTTCCGAAGCAGGATCCTGATTAGTGGCGCCACTGTTCGCCGATACGGCCTACTACGTTGCGTTGCTCTTGGTCCGCGACTCTCTGCGCGATACTGCCCTTCGGTTGAAGAATGAACTGAAGGGCCGGACTGTATTTACGCACGATGGCGTCCTCACAGAGGTGCTTGCTCATGTCTCAAGGTTGGGTTCCAAGACGCGGGCTGAAGCAGTTGCACTTGTCCAGAACTTGAGGTTGGATCCAGATGTCGTTGTTCTGCCGATGACCAGGGACGTGTTCGACGCCGGCGTGGAGTTGTATGGCAGGCGCTTAGACAAGGGTTACTCGCTCATCGACTGCATCTCGATGACGATCTGCGCGGATCTCGGCGTCCGCGAAGTCATCACGCACGACAAGCACTTCCAGCAGGAAGGGCTGGCGATCCTCCTCTGAAGGGTTATCGCGGCATATACTCACGTCGCGAATCGCACCGGCGCAGAACTGTCACGAGGGCATGAACGATGCAGGACTTCAAGGGGAAGACCGCCGTCGTCACGGGCGCGGCGAGCGGGATCGGGCGGGCGCTGGCGGAGCGATTCGCATCGGCGGGCATGCGCGTGGTGCTGGCTGACGTCGAAGAGGCGCCGTTGCGGGAGGCCGAGGAGTCGCTGTTGGAGCGGGGCGTTGAGGCGGTCGGCGTGCGTACCGACGTACGAAAGCTGGAGTCGATCGAAGAGTTGCACGCGCGCGCGCTCGAGGCGTTCGGCAAGGTACACGTTTTGTGCAACAACGCCGGCGTTGGCTCCGGCGGCCTGACGTGGCAGTCGGCGAACGCTGACTGGGAGTGGGTGCTGGGCGTGAACCTGTGGGGCGTGATCCATGGCGTGCGGACGTTTCTGCCGGGGATGCTGGAGCACGGCGAGGACGGACACATCGTGAACACGGCGTCGATGGCCGGGATGGTGGCGGGGCCGTTCATGGGGCCCTACAACGTGAGCAAATTCGGCGTCGTGGCGCTCTCGGAGACGCTGTTCCACGAGCTGAACATGACGCAGGCGAAGATCGGCGTGTCGGTGCTGTGCCCGGGCTGGGTGTCCACGAACATCGCCGATTCGTCGCGCAACCGGCCGGAGGACTTGCCCGCCACCCCGCCGGCAGCGCCTGTCGGCGGTCCGCAGATGCAGGACGTGATGCGGGACTTGCTCGCTTCGGGCATGGCGCCGCGGGAGCTTGCGGAGAGGGTGTTCAGCTCGATCGAGGAGCAACGGTTCTACATCCTGACCCACCCGGAGATGAAGGGCGCGATCCGCGCGCGGTTCGATGCGATCCTGGAGGAACGCGATCCGGGATCGCCGGGGTTCGTGTAGGTCAGGTCCGGCCGAGTTGCTCCCAGCGCGCCCGCAGGTCGCGTACCACTCGCTCGTCGACGACGCGCGCACCGTAGCGTGAGGCGGTGAAGGCGAGGGTGATGTCGCTGGGGATGCTCGACCTATATTGCGCGTCCAGACGCGGGGCGAACTGCAGGGGCGTGGCCGAGGGTGGGCGCTCCAGTCCGTCCACGGACGCTCGCTCGAGCATCTCTGCGTACAGGCGGCGGATGGAGACGGCGCTGCGGTGCGTGCCCGGGCGGCGGAAACGGCGGCTCAGCGACCCGAATAGATCGCCGAGGTCGCCGGCCAGCGTGCCCTCGCGCTCGGTGGCGTCGGGCTCCTCTTCGTCCTCGGTACGGCGGACGCGCCGGAACAGCAGCGCCAACAGGGTGAGGGCCAGCAACGCGACGCCGGCGATGGTCAGGCCGCCGATGATGTAGCGGACCGGCAGCGCCCAGGCGGGGCCGTCATTCTCGGTCTCGCGGCGTTGGTCCTCGCCCGGCTCCTGGGGTTCGATGCGAAGCTGGCGCTGGCCGTCGGGGATGAGCAGGTCGAACAGCTTGCCAAGAGCCGCGAGCGGCGGGCCCAGCACGTATTGCACGAACGCCCGTCCGGCGACGCGCAGGGGCTCGCCGATGGGCGCGAGGAAACCGAACGAGCCGGGATCGACGGCGGCCGCGAGGAGCAGCATGAGGCCCGCGACCGCCACGACGGCGACCGTCGCGGCGCCCCACTGCGAGGCGAGCGTGCGTACGGTGCGAGCGGGTTCGGCCGCACGGTAGAGGGCGAGGACGAGCAGGCCGAGCATGCCGTAGACGACGGCGAGGGCGCCGAACGCCTGCGGGCCGTGGGCATCGGGCAGCGTGCCGGCGGCGATGGCGATCGGCAGCAGGCCGACGGCGACGCTGGGAAACGCGCCATCGAACTCGTCGCGGACGCGGCCGCGCAGGATGCCGCGGACCCACAGCGCGACGAAGGCCACGCTTGTGCCAAACATGGCGCCGCGCGGCGGCCCCAGCTCTGATAGCGTCGCGTGGAACTCCAGCGGCACGACGAGGGCCAGGCACAGCACGGTCGCGCCGACGCCGACGATCCGCATCGTCCTCTCGCCGATATCGAACTGGCGCAGCGCCGTCGCAAGGCTGTAGGAGCCGAGCACAACGAACGCGGTACCCAGCACGGAGGGTCCGGCGGCGCCACCACCCGCGAAGATCTGCGCCAGCACGGCGGCCAGGGCCCAGCCCCAGCAGACCTCGAGCAGGAGGAGCAGAGGGAGGCGCACGTCGCGCACTCTCATGGCGTGGCCTCCGGGGGAGGCGCGAATGATCCAGTCGCCTCGCCCACGCTAAGGTTGCGCACCTCGATGCCTTCGAGCTCGCCCTGCCAGCGATTTCCCGACGGTGAAAGCACGACGATTGGATGGCCGCGGCGACGCAATCGCAGGAGGGTTTCGACGAGATCTTCGGGCATGGTGGAGGTGATGACGGCGAGCGTGGTCCCGACGGCCATGCGGTGCTCCTCGCGGTCGAGCATGGCGGAGAGGGAGTCGAGCACGTAGGGCGTGACCACGGCGAGGGCCTCGAGAAGGCGCGCGAGCTGGCCGCTCTCGCGTCCCGGGGGGATACGGATCGCGCGCGGGGCATCGGCGACGCTGCTGGTGGCGAGCAGGCCGACGGAGTACCGCTGTTCGTGCGCCCACCGCCCAACGGACGCGGCGATGGTAATCGCGCCCTCGAACAGCTCCGGGATGAAGCCGGCCCACGTGGGCGTCACGGTCGCGGTGTTCAGGCAGATCAGCAGGTGCTGCGAGGACGTGGGCTCGTAGACCCGCGACTGCAGGCGGCCGATGCGCGCGGTGGCCTTCCAGTCGATCCGGCGGAGCGGGTCGCCGGGCTGGTAGTCGCGCAAGCCGGCGACGCGGGAAGGATCTTCGAAGATGCGGAGCCCGCCCGACGTCTCGCCGAAGGGTCTTCGCGATGGCATCGGCTGCTCGCCGATATCGACCATGCGCGGATAGACGAGGATGCGCGTGTTCTCGTGGCCAATGCGTTCCTCCGGGAAGAGCCCGAACGGATCGCCGGTGCGGATGGTCGCGGGGCCGAGATCGTAGGCGCCGCGCGGGGGCGCGGGGAAGCTGTATCCGTGGGAGATCTTCTCGTAGGCGCCGGCAGCCGCCTTCCACTCCACCTCGGTCCGGATGGCGGCAGGCGAGGGGCCTGTCTCGGTCACCGCGCCGCCGGTCGACGCGGGGTAGCCGTCGCGCACTTCGATCCACCAGAGCGGCAGCGGCTTGCGGTTTGTTATCCGCAGCGTGACGTCGACGTTGTCGCCGGGGAAGGCGCGGACTTCGGGCACGATGCGCTGGTAGTGGAGGCGCCGCAAGGACCACTTCGAGAGGAGCTGCGCGCCGCCGCAGGAAACGCCCACGGCGAACCCGAGCAGCGCCAGGGCCGCGTTCTGTGCCGCCAGGCCCGCGATTACGATCGCGATGGTCGCCAGGGGCCAGACATCACGCACCATTGCGGGATCTACCTCCAGTGGGTCGCGAGGAACTCAGTCCCGCACGGGCACCGGCACCTGCTCCACGACCTCGCGGACCAGCGATTCGGCGTCTCGGCCGCGAAGGCGAGACTGGGCGGCGAGCATGATCCGATGGCCGAGGACGGACGGCGCCAGGTGCTGCACATCATCGGGCAGCACGAAGTCGCGGCCGCGCACCGCGGCCAGGGCGCGGGAGGCGCGGAAGAGCGCGAGCGTCGCGCGGGGGCTGACGCCGAGCTCGACGGAGGGGTGGTCGCGCGTGGCGCGCGCAATGCGGACGATGTAGTCGCGCAACGCGGGCTCGCAATGGACGGACGGCAGCGTTGCCGCGAGGCGGGTGAGCTCCTCTGCCTGGACGACGGGCTGCAGCGACTCCAGGGGGTTCTCCGCCTCGAACCGGAGGAGGATGGCGTCCTCCTCGGCGGCGTCGGGATATCCCATGCGGACGCGCAGGAGGAAGCGGTCGAGCTGCGCCTCGGGCAGCGGGAAGGTGCCCTCCAGTTCGATGGGGTTCTGGGTGGCGAGCACCAGAAACGGGCGGGGCAGGGCCGTCGTCACCCCGTCGATCGTGAGCTGGCGTTCTTCCATCGCCTCGAGCAGGGCGGATTGGGTGCGCGGCGTCGCGCGGTTGATCTCGTCGGCCAGGACGATGTTGGCGATGAGGGGTCCGGGGCGGAACTCGAACTCGCCGCGCTTCTGGTTGTAGAAGTTGATGCCGGTGACGTCGGAGGGCATGAGGTCGGGGGTGAACTGGATGCGGCGGAACTCGCAGCCAACGGAGCGGGCGAGGGCCTTCGCCATCATGGTCTTGCCAAGGCCGGGGACATCCTCGACAAGGACGTGTCCCTCGCACAGCAGGGCGACGAGGGCCATCTCGATGACGTCGTCGCGGCCGACGATGACGCGCGAGACGTTCTCGTGCACGCGGGCGGCCGCTTCGCGGATCGCGGCGACCGCGGCGCTGGCCTGCTGACGCTGGTCGATAGCCATAGGATCCCCCGTCGGGGCCGCTTCACAGCGACGTGCAGGCAGGATAGCATTGGCCGTTGCGGGCGCACGCTGACTGCGCCGGCCGGGGACCTGACATGCGAATCCGACGCATCCACCGCATCACGCTCGCCGTGCACGACGCCGCCGGCGCCGCGCGCACGTTCGAGGAGCTGTTCGACGAGCGCGCCGGAACCGTCGAGCTGGTACGCGAGTTCGGTGTGCGGTCGGTGGACATGCCGCTGGGGGAGACGCTGCTGCAGCTCGTGTCGCCATCGCCCACGGACCCGGACAATCCGGTCCGGAGCTATCTGCAGCGGAAAGGCGAGGGGTTCTACAACGTCGCACTCGAGGTCGACGACCTCGACGGGGCGATCGCGGAGCTGGCCGAACAGGGGGTGCGCGTCAGCCAGCCGGTGGAGGCGGAGCCGGGCATCCGTTCGGCGTTCGTGACGATGGCGGCGACGCACGGGCTGAGCGTGCAACTGGTGCAGGTGCGCCGGGCGGAGGGCGAGCCTCTGGTGGAGCCGGTGACGCGCGTGGCCGAGCCGCGGGCCGAGCACCTGGCGCCCGCGCCGTCGCCACCGCCTGTCTCGGAGCCGCATCCGGCCGCGCGGGAGACGGCGGAGTGGTCGGACGACGCGCCGCCACCCGCGCCGAAGCAGGCTGCGCCACCCGCGCCAGCGGAGCAGCGACGGCTGATCGACCTGACGCCGGAAGAGTGGTCGGACGAGGACTGAGGGCGGGCGCTTGCGCGTTATCGTTGACAGATGTGCGCCGGGCGGTGCATCATCCGCGCATGCTACGAGTGTGGGGGAGGTTACCGCAGTATCCGCGGCGCGTGTTGCTGCGAGTGGCCTTCGCGCCGGTGATCGTGTTCGTGCTGTTCAACGGCGTGTTTCTGTTGCTAGAGGTTGCGCCCGATCCCGACGTTGCCACGCTGGCCGGAGGAGACCCGCTTTGCGGGCGGCGCGTTGAGCTCGATGAATTCGACACTCTTCCGATGTGCAAGTCGACGGGTGAGCAGTACCGTGACTTCTGGGAACGCGTATTCACGCTGGACTTCGGAAAGTCGTTCTTCAACAACCGACCCATCAGTGACAGCATCGAGGAGCGCTGGGGTAGCTCGGCCGAGCTGGTGGTTCTGGCCGTGCTGTTCAGCGTGTTGATCGCGTTCGGTCTCGGCGCTGCGCCCGCATTCCGTCAATCGCGCGTCGGGACACCGGGCGCTCGTTTCGTCGGCGCCGTGCTCATGGGAGCTCCGCTGGTCGCGGTTGCGACGTACGCGATCGTGTATCCCTTCGAGTGGTGGAACTACGCCCCGCCGGTCGGTAGGTCGATCTCG
>DATECV010000251.1:0-5375 GCA_035286725.1 Dehalococcoidia bacterium
GCGCCCAGCCCCTGCACCGCGCTCAGCGCTCCCAGCCACAGCCCGCGGCTGCCCGCGTCCGTCGCGTCCAGCGCGGCGGCGCCCCACGCCGGCATGCTGATCGCGTACGCGACTCCGGCCAGCACAACGAAGTTCACAGCGATGTACGGCGACGTCGTCAGCGTCAGCGCGAAGATCGAGCACGCCGCCACCACGGCGCCGCCCGCGCCCGCGCCCACAACGATCAGGTCGAAGTCCGTAGGAGTAGAAGTCACAGCGTCCGCATCTCCCGTGGGAAGTGCGGTGAGTATAGGACAGGCGGGCCGTTCAGGGGCGAACGCGGGACGAGCGCGCTAAGGGCACTGCCCGCACCTGTAGCGCGGCTTCTCGAAGCGTCGCCGTGGCGACAACTCCGCGCGAGCGAGTAGCGACGCGGCAGGTCGATGCGGGACAGCGAGGCTACTCGGCGCGTACCGCCACCGCCGCCGTGCGCTTGCGCGCGTGCGCGTACTGGTGCGCCACGATGACCAGCAGCGCCATCATCAGCATGAACGCCGCCAGCTTGAACGGGGCCAGCGGTCCGTACATGCCGCCCACCACGCCGCCCAGCGCCTGCCCGCCCGCCGCGCCCAGCCCCTGCACCGCGCTCAGCGCTCCCAGCCACAGCCCGCGGCTGCCCGCGTCCGTCGCGTCCAGCGCGGCGGCGCCCCACGCCGGCATGCTGATCGCGTACGCGACCCCGGCCAGCACCACGAAGTTCACCGCGATGTACGGCGACGTCGTCAGCGTCAGCGCGAAGATCGAGCACGCCGCCACCAGCAGCCCCCCGGCCAGAAGCACCTGCCGCCCGAAGCGGTCGGATACCCGCATGAAGCGCCAGAACCCGACGCCAGCGATCAACGCCGGCACGGGCAGCAGCAGCGCCATGAACGACATCTTCACTTCCAGCACGTCGCGCGTGTACGCCCCGATCATCGGCGTCTGCACGCTCGTACCCACGGTCAGCAGCAACACGACCGCCGCCAGTGTCGCGATCCCCGGCACCCACGCCTCCGGCTCGCGCGTGCGGCCGCGCTTCTCCTCGTCGGCCGCCGGGATGATCTGCGGAGTAGCCTGCGCCGATGGCACGCTGCGCACCACCATCAGCAGCGCCAGCGAGCTGAACGCGATGCACGACCAGAAGGCCGCGCCGTACGTCACGTAGTCCACCATCAACACGCCCGCCAGCGTCCCCAGCGCGATGCCGCCCATCTGCGCGACGTTCAGCATCGTCATCGTCCGCGTGCGCCGCGAACGTGGTGTCGATTCGCCCACGTGCGCCATGAACGCCGGCCACATCGTCGCCGCGCCGATCCCCAGCAGGGCCGAGAACACAAGGAAGTACCGCTCGCTGGGCACCTCCATCATCAGCACCAGCACCGGCACGCTGATCGTCATGCCGGTCACCATCGTGGTCAGGCGTCCCACGCGGTCGGCGATGTACCCGGCGATGGGCTGCCAGGCGAACTTTGCCACGCCGTAACACGCCATCGCGTACCCGGGCCACGCCGCCCCGGTACCCAGCTGCTCCGGCAGGTACTGCTGCACCAGCGAAAGGAAGTACACGCCGACGGCGGCCTGCCACAGGAACACCACGATGGCCAGCTCGAAAACGCGCGCGCCCTCGCTCTTCAGCGCCCTCGGCAGCCTCTGGATCCTGGCCGTGCCCGGCCCGACGAAGTCTCTGGACTTGTCAGAGCCTTCCTGATTGTCTCTCACCCCACACCACCTGCCCCGCCCCACCCCGTCCCTGCGGAAGAGCGCGGTTACTATCGGCGTCCCGTGCCACTGTGGCGTCGCCCTGCCTTCAGTATCGGCAGGCGCCACCGCGGCGCTCAGAGCACGCCCGTCCCAACCTTGTGCTGCGCCACGGCGATCGCGCCCAGCGCCCCGGCCCGCTCCCCCAGCGAGCCCTCCACGACCTGCGCGTCCGAGAAGGCCTGCGCGAACGCCCGCTGCCGGGCCATGTCGATCGCCGGCCTCATGATCGCCTCTCCCATGTTCATCATCCCCCCGCCCAGTACGATCGCCTCCGGGTTGAACGCGTTCATCAGGCTCGCCAGCCCGATGCCGAGGAACCGGCCCGCCCGCTCGATGATCGCTCCCGCCTCGGCCTCCCCCTCCTGGCTCGCCCGGTACACGTCTTCCACGTCCAGCGGCGGGTTGTGCTCCGCGATGCGTGCGGTCCGCGGCAACTGCCCCGCGTCGATCAGCTCCTGCGCCCGCTTGGCGATCGCCGCGCCCGACGCGAACGCCTCCAGGCACCCGACGTGCCCGGCGCCGCACGAAGGCCCGTCCGCCGCGACCGCGACGTGCCCCAGCTCGCCCGCCGCGCCGGACGCCCCCACGTACAGCTCATCGTCGATGATGATCCCCCCGCCTATGCCAGTGCTGACCGTCAGGAAGATCATGTGCCGGTATCCCCGTCCTGCCCCGAACTGGTGCTCAGCCACCCCCTGGCAGTTCGCGTCGTTCTCCAGGACCACGGGCCGGCCCAACCGCTCGCGCAGGATCCGCGCGAGCGGCACGTTGTGCCACCCCGGCAGATTCGGCGGGTCCGTAATGACGCCTTCGGCCGTGTTGATCGGGCCCGGCGCCGAAACACCGACGGCGCGGAGCGTCGCGACGTCCACGTGCGCCTCGGCCGCCGCCTCCCGCGTCGCCTCCACCATCCGGCCAATCACCGCGTCCGCCCCGCCCGCCGCCTGCGTCGCCAGCCTGGCGTCGCCCAGCACGTTGCCTCGCGCGTCCGCCACCAGCACCAGGATCTTCGTGCCGCCGAGGTCGATCCCGGCGAACACATCGCCGTCTGCCATCGCTATCCTGCCGCACCCTCTTGCGCTGCTCGCGCCTGGCGCCGGTCGGAGATCGCCGCCTCATACAGTTCGAGATACTTGCCCGCTGCCCGACCCCACGACCAGTCCTGGCGCATCCCGCGCTCCTGCATCGCGCGCCAGCCGCCTTCGTTTCCGTACCCCGCGATCGCGCGCTCGCAGGCCTGCCGCAGCGCGCCCGCGTCCGCCGCCTCGAATACGAACCCCGTGCCCGAACCCAGCGCCGCGTCCGCGTCCGCCACCGTATCCGCCAGGCCCCCTGTCTTTCGCACCAGCGGAATCGCTCCGTATCGCAGCGAGATGAGCTGCCCCAGGCCGCACGGCTCGTAGCGCGAGGGCATCAGGAAGCAATCGCAGCCGGCGTAGATCTGCTGACCGAGTGGCGGATTGAAGTCCAACCAGATCTTCACCTGCTCCGGATACTTCTCCTGCAGCGCCAGCAGCGTCTGGTGTACCGCCTCGTCGCCCGTGCCGAGCACCGCCAACTGCGCGCCGTGCGTCGCCAGCATGCCGTCGAACGCCGTGGCCACCAGGTCGATGCCCTTCTGCGCGAACAGCCGCGTCACCACGCCGAACAGCGGCGCACCGTCGTTCTGCGGCAGGCCGGCCGCGTGTTGAAGCGCGCGCTTGTTCTCGACCCGGTCGGCGATCGTATCGGCATTGTAGTGGTGTGCGATGTGCGGATCCGTCGCCGGATCGAACTCCTCGTAGTCGATGCCGTTCACGATCCCCGACACCACCGCCGCTCGTGCCCGCAGCAGCGGATCGAGCCCCGCGCCGTACTCCGGCGTCAGGATCTCTTTCGCGTACGTATCGCTCACCGTATTCACCCGGTCCGCGTGCAGGATCCCCTGCGACATCGCGCTGTACGCAATTCCGGCATCGAGGCCGGCGGGCACGCCAAGCTGCGAGCCGCCGATCCCAAAATGGTGCGCGAAGCCGCCGTCGAAGTTCCCCTGCAGCGCCAGATTGTGGATCGTGTACACGCGCCCCGCGTCGATCCACTCGTGATCGTCACCGGCCGACTGCATGCCGGCCAGGCGCGTCAGCAGGAGCGCCGCATGCCAGTCCTGCGCGTGAATCGCATCGGGCCGGAAGCCCAGGTGCGGTGCCGCCGCCAGTAACGCATCGCAGAAGAAGAGAAAGCGGTCCTTGTCGTCGTCGAATCCATACACGCTCACCCGGTCGAAGAACCGCGCGTTCTCGACAAGGTACACAGGTACGCCGCGCAGCTCGGCCATCCACACGCTCGCGTGCTCGTCGCCGCCGGGCCACGGCACCTTCACCTTGTCCAGCACCTTGCGCGGCGTCAGCAGCGTGCGGTCGATCGCGCTGTGCATCGGCATCGCGACCCGCACATTCGCCCCGCGCTCGCGAAGGGCGCGCGGCAGCGATCCGGCGACGTCACCGAGCCCGCCGACTTTCGCGAGCGGGCTCATCTCGACCGTGACGAAGAGGACTTCCAAAGGGCAATCCTGTGGGGCGCGGATGTGTCGGTCTATGTGTAGCCGATTGTGACAGGCATCGCAAACACACGAACGGCTATACTGATGGAGTCATGGTTACAAGGCGTACCCAAACCAGGAAACCAGCCGCGCCGCGAGAGGCCCGGACGAAGAAGGGGTCGCTGTCGTTATTTGAGCGGCTCGCCGCAATCGGGGAGGCCATTCCCGACGAAGTCATCGCCAAGCTCCCGAAAGATCTGGCGCGCAACTTCGATCACTACGCGCATGGCTCTCCGCGGCAGGACTAAGTGCGCTGGATCTTCATTGACACGTCCTATCTCGCTGCACTCATTGATCGTGGAGACCAGCTCCATGAGCTCGCGCTTGTGCTCGCCGCTGAACTTCGCTCACCAAGTGTGCGGTTCGTTACCAGTGAGATCGTCCTGATTGAGCTCCTGACATTCTTCTCCGGATTCGGCCGGGAAGGGAGAGAATCCGCGGCGATGTATGCAGCCGAGTTGCGGGCCGATCCGCTCGTCACCGTCGTCACGCACACCGACGACCTGTACGACGCAGCATTCACCCTCTATCGCGAGCGCCCGGACAAGAGTTACAGCATGGTGGACTGCATCGGAATGGTGATCTGCAAGGATCGCGGGATCACGGAAGTGCTGACGGCGGATCATGACTTCGAGCAGGAGGGCCTCACGATCCTCCTGAAGTGACCCGCGATGCCCGCAGGCACTCCCGCAACTCCCGGTAGCCGATCATCCTGATCCCCAGCGACTCACAGTAGCCGCGCAGCTCCCGCGTCCGAAAGATCTCCCCCTCCTTCGCGCGGTACCGCCCGCCGACCGGATCGATCGCGTCCAGCTCCTCCCCGCCCAGCGCCGGATGCGTGATGAACAACGTCAGCCCCGGCCGCAGCTCCGCGAAGAACCGCCTGAACCGCCCTAGCTTCTCCTCCGGCTCGATCTCCAGCATCGTCCGCGCGATCACGTGGTCCAGCAGCGGCCATCCGCGCTCTTCCAGCCGCCGGAGTTGCTCGAGGTACGCCTGCGCCCGCTCACCCAGCGCC
>DATECV010000252.1:0-4120 GCA_035286725.1 Dehalococcoidia bacterium
GGTCGCGCCGTTCGCTTTCGTGAACGGGTCCAGCGGCCACATCGTGTTCATCACCAGCTCGGCGTGCGGCCGCGCCACCGGATAGACACCGTCGTCGGTGTGCAGCACCTGCGCCGTCTCGCCGGGCCCGATGCTGATGCCCACCGGCGCGCTGAGCTGGTAGTGGCCCAGGACCTTGTCCAGCACGCCCAGGATCAGCGGTTGCGTGGCCGGACCGTCGAACGCGCGCGTCTTCGCGAACAGGTTATAGATACGCTGTGTCTTGAACCCCTCGAAGTCGTTGCGCCCGGTAGGCGTCGCCCGCAGCACGCTAATGAGGTCGTCCCGCTTCTGCTGCGCGTCCGCGGGCGACAGCACGCCCTCCACGATCGCGAACCCATCGCGGTCCAGCGCGGCGACGACGTCATCAACGCTCGTGGAGGCGGCCTGCAGGTGCGGCATGGCGTTGATTATCGCACGCCGGCCGCCTGGTTCAATCGCCAGTCCTGCGAATCGCGGCGGCTGATACGGAGCAGGGTGAGGCAATGCCTCACCCTGCTCTTCTATTACGTAAGAGATTCAGAGATGCGCTTTCGGAAAAACGCGGTCTAGTACCGGCGTCCACCGCCGCCGCCACCGCCCCCACGGCCGCCGCCGCTGGGGCTGCGCTGCTGGAAGCAGTCCCGGCAGTACACGGGGCGGTCGCCTCGCGGCTGGAACGGCACCTCGGTCTCGCGGCCGCAGTTGGCGCAGGTCGCGGGGTACATCTGGCGCGGGCCAGACGAGTAGCCGCCACCGCCACCGCCGCCACCTCCGTAGCCGCCGTCATCCCGCGAGCTCTTCCGGGCACGACGGCAGTCCGGGCATCGTTTCGGCTCGTTGCTGAAGCCACGAGACGAGTGGAATTCCTGTTCGCCCGCAGTGAAGATGAACTCCGCTCCGCAATCGACACAGGCCAGGGTTTTGTCGGCAAATGCCACCTGACGACCTCCAGTGAACGTTTCCTTGTCGTCAGGGCGGGCGAAGCAGTTGGGGCATCGCGGCGGACTTGGACGGGAAACTGACTATCTTGTCCGGCTACGGTAACAGGATCGACCCTATCGGATCAATAGGTTGTTAAGTGGTTCCCCAAAAGGAACCCCGAAGTCACCGTCCCGGAACCCCGCGGACACACCGAGGCGTCCAATCGCGAACTTCTCCGGCTCGGCCGGCAGCTTCCGGGCCCCGCCACTCTCACGTCTCGCTTCTCACCTCTCGCCTCTCACCTCGAGTGCCCCAGGAAGAACTCCCAGATCAGGTCGGTCGCGCTGATCGTGTGCGTCGTCGGCCCCAGCCGCGCCACGTCGATGCTGCCGGGCCAGGTGTGCCCGCCTCCCTTCACCGTGTACAGCAGAACCGCGGCGAATCCCGCGCACTCGCTGTACGCCGTCACCAGCACGTCGTCCGCCACGCGCTTCGTCGCCTGCGCCGGGTTACAGCCGTCCTGCGCCGCCCACTGCCGCGCGGACTCCTCGGCCGCCACCACGGGCAGCCGCTGCCCGCACTGCGACGTTCCGCCCTCATACGGCACGCAGGCGTCCTCCGTGCCCCGGAAGGTGATGATCGGGATCGAGACGCCCGGCGCGCAGGTGCGCGGGCTTGCGGTCGCCCCCACCTCCGCGATCGCCGCGATACGGTCCGGCAGCGCGCAGGCGATCGACGTCGAGATCGCCGCGCCGTTCGACATCCCCGCCAGGTACACCCGCGTCGCGTCGATGCACAGTTCGGCCTGGAGTTTGTCCAGCAAGTCAGCGACGAACGCCGGCTCGTCGACGTCGCCCAGCCCCGGGTAGGTCCAGTGCCGCGGTTCGCCCGTGCCGTTCCCCGCGACCGTGATGAACCCCTCGGCATCGGCCTTCGCCGGGAAACCCGAGTAGATCGCCTGCTCGCGCGCGTTCGACCCGAACCCGTGGAAGTTCAGAACCAGCGGGACCGCCCGCGTCCCGTCGTAGGCCGGCGGGACGTGCAAGATGTACGTCCGCACCAGCCCGCCCGACGTTACGCTGCCATCGGTATCCCCGGCGGCGTACGGCCGTCCCGGCGAGCAGGCGCCACCCGCGGGCGTGGGTGCGACGCGTTCGGCCAGCGTTGGGTCCGCCACGGGCGTCTCACCCTGCGTTCCCGGTCCGGCGGCCGCGCTCGCCGTCGCCGCCGCGGCCGCCGTGCCCGTCGGAAAGAACGCCGTCGGCGTCAAGACCGGCGTGACGTCGGCGCCCGGCGTCTCACACTCATCGATGCAGGTGGCGCTCGATGCCGGCGTGCGGCCGCTCGCGCCATCGCCTCCACACGCGGCAGCGAGGAGCGCGACCGCCGCAAGCGTCATCGACGGCGTGAACCAGGTGTGGAACCGCCTCACGACCACAAGTCCGGAGATCGCTGCCGGTGCCGCGCCCCCAGCTCCGCCACCAGCTTCTTGTACCCCGGCGTGAACAGGTCCGGCGTCGTCATGATGACCGCGTCTTCGTTGTTGTCGGTGTAGTACCGCTTCCGCAGACCCATCCGGTTGAACGCGTACTTCTCGTACATCCGCTGCGCGCCATCGTTCGAGGCGCGCACCTCCAGCGTTACCACCTCCTGGTCCATGTCCGTCGCCAGGTCGATCGCCGCCAGCAGCAGCCGCTCTCCCACGCCCGTGCGCCGCTGCTCCTCCCTCACCGCGATCGTGACGATGTGCGCCTCGTTCACCATCAGCCACACCCCGACGAACCCGAGCAGGTACTCGCTGGTCAACGCGGGCTCCACGCCGCCCAGCGCCCGCCGCACCGACGCCCAGATGCCCGGCGCTCCCGCGGCGCGCAACGTCTCCGCGTCCTCCCGGACCTCCGTCAACACGAGATACCGGGCGATCTTGTTCGTCAGCTCGCGCTTGTACGCCGTCTGCGGCCACGAACTGGGGAACGACTCCCGTTCGATGTCCAGCACCTGGGGGATGTCCGCCTCGACCATCTGCCGCAGGCGTGTACGGATGGCTGTGCGCATGGCGACGGAAGTGTAACGGGCGAGCCTGTCAGCTTGTCAGCTTGTCAGCTTGTCAGCCGGTCAGCCGGTCAGCCGGTCAGCCGGTCAGCCGGTCAGCCGGTCAGCCGGTCAGCCGGTCAATTGTCAGCTTGTCGGCTTGTCGGCTTGTCAGCTTGTCGGCTTGTCAGCTTGTCAGCTTGTCAGCTTGTCAGCTTGTCAGCTTGTCAGCTTGTCAGTCAGGAGCGTGCGCGTGGACTCAGGCAGGCGCATAAGGCGCGCGGCGATCCTGTGGCGATGCCACCGCTCGTCCGACCGCTGAAGTGCTGACAAGCTGAAATGCTGACTGGCTGAAATGCTGACTGGCTGGCCGGCTGACGTGCTACTCCGGCAACGACGGCCGCTCGACGTCGCCGTAGAGCCGCCGGTACTGCGCGTAGTGCTCCATGACGAGCCGTACGTACAGGTTCGTCTCATCGAACTCCAGGTCCTCGACGAACAGGTCCACATCGTCCGGCCCGGCCAGCTCGAACGCATCGCCGGCCGCGCCCGGGCCGCCATTGTACGCCGCCAGCGCGTGATACAGGTTCTCGTCGAATGCGGCGAGCTGTCCGGCCAGGAAGTGCGCGCCGAACCGCAGGCTCGTCTTCGGCCGGAACAGGTCCGCCGCGCTGAACGCGGCCACCTCCAGCTCGGCGGCGATCGACTCCCCCGTCGAAGGCACGATCTGCGTCAGGCCTACCGCCCCTGCCGTCGAGCCCGCGTCGGGGTCATACAGGCTCTCCTGCCGCATCAACGCCATCAACACCAGCGGGTCGATGTCCTCGTCCTTCGCCGCCTCCTGTACAAGGTCCGCGAATGCCGGCGGATAGGCCAATCGCAGCAAGTCGTCGGGCGGCTCCGTCCCCTCCGGTACCAGCGCCAGCAGCGTCACCGCGGCGCGCGCCGTGAAGCTCACGTTGCCGTCATCGTGGAACCGCTGTGTGACGGCCAGCATCCGCTGCGCCTCGCGCGCCGCGTCCTCGATGATGTCGCTTCGCAGGCCGTCCGCCAGCCCCCGCAGCGCCACCGCGTCCAGCGCGTCCACGATCTCCCATCGCGCATCCGCGTCAAGATCGACGGGCGTGGCCGCCGGCGCCGGAGTGGC
>DATECV010000253.1:0-6357 GCA_035286725.1 Dehalococcoidia bacterium
CCGGGTACGTGTTCTCGAACCACGTCCCGCCCACGTCCGCGTTCTTCTCGATGATGATGAACGGCACGCCCGCCTGCTTCAGCCGGATCGCCGCCAGGATCCCCGACATCCCCGCCCCGACGATCGCCACGCTGAACGCGATCGCCGGGTCCTTCCGCCACGTCGGCGCGCGTCCGTCCCGGTCCTCCGCCAGCTCGTCCAGCAACAGCGGGACGTAGTCCTCCGCCACCGGCGCCCCCGTCATCCACTGCATGATCCGCCGCAGGTCGTCCTCGACCGGGTGCGTCGGCTGCGGCGCCACCCGCCCGTCCCGCAGCGCCCGCAGCGCCTTGAACAGCAGCCCCTTCGCCCGCTCCACCTGGTCCGGCGTCATCCCGCCCTGCGGCACGCCCGGCGCCATCATCCCCGGGCGCAATCCCTCGTCCAGCAGCGACATGTCGCCCGTCACCTGCGCCAGCGCCGGCAACAGCGCCGGCAGAAACGCGTCTTCCAGTGCTCGCCGTAGCGCCTCGTCGTCCGCCGTGATCGGCCGTATCGGCTGAGCAATCGCCACGAGATCAACTCCTCGGTTGTCCCGCGCCTCCGCGGGAGCCCCTAAGTCTCCCCCACCCCGCCCCCAAACGGTAGCCACCCACGCCGCCCTGAGCGACGGGCGCGAAGACCGCCACAGTCGAACCGCGGGCAGGCCGCACGTAACTCGCCGATAGGTCCTCAGGGTGGGGTTACTGCTGGGTCGTCCAGCCGTATCTCTGGGCCAGCGTCGCGATGTCCAGGTCCGGCGCGTGGCGCGTCAGTCCCATCGCGTGCCCCAGCTCGTGCTGGATCAGCCGCACCCGCCGGGCCTCGATGTCCGCTCCCGCCGGGATCGCTTCGTTCAGCCAGATCTCGGTCGTCGTGATCTCACCCGAGCAGTTCAACGGCAGCGTCGATGGCGGATAGTTGCACGCCAGCCCCTGCGCGTCGTAGATCGTCGCGAACCCGCCCGCGCCCTTCGGGAAGTCGTAGCCCTTGAGCTGCGGCGCCGCCGAATCGCGGTACGTCCGCACCGTCACCACGATGTTCGCACCCTCCGGCGTGGGCTGAAACACCAGCTTCCCACCGGCCGCGTCCGAGTACCGCTGCATCGCCGTCTGCAGCGTCGCTGTCCACTCCGGGCCGCTCGTGTCGATGATCGCCACCCGCAGCGGCTGCGCGGAGCCATACACGTACCCCGACGCAGGCTGTCCCGTGAACGGGATCGCCCCGCATCCGGAGGCGGCGATGGCAACAAGGATCAGAGCGGCCAGCGCGGTAGCGCCGCCGCGCAAACGCGCGGGAATGCGGAACATGTCGGACTGCCTTGGGTGCTACTTCAGCGGGGTACCGATTCGGATCGACGCCGCATTCCCTGCGTCACTGATCCAAACGGCGCCTCCGCCCGGGCATCTCAGGCCAGACCGCACATCACGCGAAAAAGCGCGCCCCGTAGAGCGCGCCAAGTCAAGGATCCTGTCAAGTTCCGAGGTTGACGGTGCTTGCTACGCCGTCGTCAGAAGATGATCCACCTCGGGCTCAGGCGGCTCACCCTTGGGCCAGATCGCGTACGCCACCGCTGCCCCCAGGATCGCGTCCAGCACCCAGTTCGCCAGCGGCAGGTCGAGGATCCTGGGCCCGATGTTGATCTCCGGTGGGAACGGGATCCCGTCCAGCACCACGTGCGAGCCTACGACCGCCGCGCCTGTCAGCGCATCGTAGATCAGGTCCCGTTCGCCCTCCACGCTCTCCGCCGCCAGGATGCCCGTCATGCCCGCCAGCATGCCCGCCGTCAGCGCGAAGTTCGGCGTGTGCGTCGGTCCCCGGTGAATGTCCTTCCCGATGATCGCGCCGATAGGCACGTCCACGTCCGGCAGGCTCGCAGCGAAGAATGCCGCCACCAGCCCCACCGGCGATCGCACGCCCATGCGCCGCGCGATCGCCATCCCCACAAACCCATGCCCGAACGGCGCCGCCATGCGTTAGTCCTCTCGCCGTGATCTCGCACGCAGGATACCGGACGCGACCATCTCTGTTTGAGGGAGTGCTGGCTACGCCGCGCGCTCGCTGGCGAGCGGCCGCTGTCCCGGCGGCGCAAGCGGCGTCACGCGCTCGTTCGCTTCGGCGCCGCGGAGCAGCGCGTTCACGTGGTCCGCCGCTCGCAGCACCTGCAGGTCGATCCCGAGGCTGCGCGCCAGGTCCAGCAGCGCCTTGCTGTCCTTCGGCAGGCACTTCCCCCCGTATCCACGGTACCCGGAGTCCAGCACGTCCATGTGCGACCCGCCGATGCGCCCGTCCGCCGCCATCACGTCGCGCACACGTTCGTACTCCACCCCCAACCGCTCGCACAGGTCGAAGATCTCGTTCGCGTAGCTCACCTTCACGGCCAGGAACGCGTTCGCCGCGTACTTCGCCATCTCCGCCTCGCCGGCCGAACACACGAGTTCGAACGGAGCTCTTGGCAGAATCTCCATGACGCGTTCCGCGTCACCGGCGCTCGCTTCCGTGTGCCCCACGATCTGACGGTCGGGACTGTTGAAGTCCTCGGCGGCCGTCGCCTCGCGCAGGAACTCCGGGCTGAACAGGAAGCGGTGCTGCGGCATCCGCTCCTGCAACACCTGCGTGGTGCCCGGAAGCACTGTTGACTTGATCACGATCGCCCGCCGCCCCGGGAGCCCCGACACCGCGGCCAGCAGGTGCCGGTCATCGAAGCCGTACCCCGGCGTGTACGGTGTGGGTACGCACACGAACACCAGGTCCGCGCCGTCCAGCGCCTCGATGGAATGGTGGCCCTTCGGCGGGTCGTACAACCGCACGTCGTGGCCCTGCCCCTCCAGGTATGCCCGGAGCGCGCCACCGACGATGCCGTCACCCATAATCCCGATAGGCCCCGTCTCCCTACGCCGCCCGCCAGCTCCGTTCACCATGCTCCTCGATCTCCGTTCCAGCTCCCCGCGTGTGCACAACTCGAAGCCGCGGCCGCTCTCGCGCGGTGGCGGTCGATTCGGACTTCATTTGGAATAGCACGTCCTCGATCATGCGCCGGTTCCACGAGATCGCCGTCGCCAGCATTCCCGTGATGATCATCTGCCCGCCGATGAAGGAGAGCGCCGTGCCGATGATCAGCGATTGCACGTGGCCCGTACTGTCGCCGTTCGCCGCCAGCACCGCGAATCGAGCAAATGGGATCGACCCTGCTAACAGCAGGGCGGCGCCCAGCGTCCCGTAGACCTGCATCGGGCGATACAGCAGGAAGCTCCGCAGGATCACGCCGCCCGCACGCGCGATGTGGCTCGTTATGCTCTTGATCAGGCGCGAAGGCCGGTCTACGTGCCGCGCCGCGATCGGCACGTTCGCGATGCGCAGCCGCTGGTCCAGCGCGTTGATCAGCGTCTCGTGCGTGTATGTGTGGTCCGAAAGCACGTTTAGCCGCATCGCCGCTTCCGCCGTGTACGCCCGGAAACCGGTCGAGACATCCACGCCCGGCAGCCCCAAGGCCCGCTGCATGATGTAGTTCGCCACCTTGTTGCCGTACTTGTTGGCCGCCTTCATCGGCAGATCGTCGATCAGCCTGCTGCCGATCGCGATGTCCGCCTCGTTCGCCAGCAAAGGCGCGATCAGATCCCCGATGCGGCTCTGGTCGTAGTGATTGTCCGCGTCCGTGTTGACCACGATGTCCGCACCGCGCGCCATGGCCTCTTGCAGCGCGGTCTTGAAGCTCGCCGCCAGTCCGCGAGTGACACGGTTCGAAATGACGTAGTCGGCCCCGGCCCGCAGCGCCTCCTCGACCGTACCGTCGCGCGACCCGTCGTCGATGACGAGCACTTCTACGCTCCCGATGCCGGCGAGGCTCCGCGGGATCTCCCTGATCACGTCGCCGATCGTCGGCGCTTCGTTCAGCGCCGGGATCGTCACGATGAGCTTCATGGCGAGGACTCCTTTCCTTCGACAGAAGTTTCTGCCATTTGCCTCGAACCGTGCGTTCGGAAACACCCTGCCTGCTCCCACCAGTGACCCCTAATGCTCTCGGTCATTGGCTCAGTCGGCGTCGCCGGGCTCCCGGCCTTCCAGCGCCGCCGCCAGCTCGCGGTCGCTCAGCCCGCCGTCGCCCTCGGCCACGTAGATTGGCGTTCCCAGCCGGGCGGAGATCTGCGACGCGCTCATGCCTGTCTCCTCCTTCAGGGCTTGGAACCCCCTCGGCGTCATCGCTGTGGAGTGGTCCATCGGACGCAGGCGCGATCGGTCGATGGAGTACGCGAACATGCGATCGCCACCCGTTCCTGCCTGCGACGCCATGAGCGTGAATGCCGGGTTCGCCGTGAAGTACCACGCGTACGTGTTCGAGCTGAACGCGACGTCCTCGCCCGTCAGCACCAGGTAGTCGATCTCCCGCTCCGCGACGTACGTCAACAGCTCCTGCTCGCTCAGTCCCACCCAGTACTCCTTCTGCGGGAACTGCTGGAGGTACAGCCACGTGTCGCCGGGTTCCGTCTTGCGCAGGTCGGATTCACCCCACCGGAACAGGTTCGACCGCGCCGCGAGAAGCGATCCGTCCGCCGTGTTGATGTCGACGCGCACCGTCGGAAGTTGCTGGATCCGGTATCGCCCGTCAGTCTCCACGTGGATGCTCGAGAAATAGAGCCGGCTCATGAGCACGTTCGAGCCGGCAGGGATCGTGTCTGTCATCCATGCGGCGACGCCCCGCGTGTACGGGCTGTCCCATGATCCGGACTCTGCCCGCGCACGCGACTCACGCCCCGTCGTCCCGCGGAAGACCGCTGCCTCATGTGCCGCGAACCCGGCGGCCGCGATGACAGCGACCACCGCGAGTATCGGCATCGCGCCGCTGCCTTCGACCATCCTCCGCACGATCGGCCAGGCACCGGCCGCCGCGACGCCCAGCGCAACGTACGACAGGTACACCAGTGGCAGCGCATCGCGGAGCTGCAGCCATCGGTCGGCCGCCACTATCGCGAAAGGCGCAAACAGGGCGGCCAGCACCGCCAGCAGCCGCGCGGGCTCATCGCCCCGTGCTGCCCGTACGCCGATCCATCCCCACGCCCCCAGGATAAGGAAGTACGGCTGCATCTGTGGTGCCACCCGCACCAGGTAGCGTGGCACGGTCGTGACGTAGTCGCCTGAGGACGGCCACGACGAGAACGCTGCCAGCCCGTACACGAGGAAGACGCCCCACGCAGCCGTGATCGCGATCGCAGCCGGTAAAGCAACGCGCGGCGATGGTCTCCACCGCCGCAGCGTCACGGCGCCGGCCGCCGCGACGATCGTTGCCGCCAGCCCCTCAACTGCCAGGCGCTGCGGTTCTCCCAAAAGGAAGAGCTGCGACGTCTGTGCGTACACCCAGATCCACCACGGCGCCACGGTCGCCGCAAACGCCGCGGAAAAAACGAGTGCACCCGTTAGCCCCGCACGAGACCGGGCACATGGCAGCGCCAGCGTGGCCACGACCGCCGCCGGCGCCCACTGCACCGCGGACTCCTTGATCAGGAACGCGACCCCCAGGCTGAACCCGGCCATCGCGTACCAGCGGCTGCTTCCCGAGGACAGCGCCGTGTGCAGGGCCAGTGCGCACAACAGCAAGAACGTGCACTGCGCCGGATCGAGGTAGAGCGTCGTCCCCAGCTCCGACAGGTACGCCGACGCTGCGGCAGCCAGCCCGGCCGTCCACGCCGCAATCTGCCCTCCAAGCCGCCACGCGAGCACGAAGACGAGTGCTGCGTTGACGGCGATCGCGACCTTCGTGACAGTGTACGCGCCGTCCGGCCCCGCCATCTTCACCGCTGGCGCAAGCAAGAGCGGGTACGCCGGCGCTCGGTGCGTAATCGCCTCGCCGGAGGGGTACGTCAACCCCTTCCCCTCGGCGATGTTGTACGCCTCCGCGACATACAGCGATTCGTCCGACGTGAGGTGCGATGGTCCCGCTGCCATCACCGGAAGAAGCAGCGCCATCATCGCCAGCAGCGCCAGCGGTATCGAGAGCGCGCGTACGGTGAGCCTGGTCGACGCGTGTGGGGTAAGTGCGCCCGCCTCCAACATCACCACATCATCACGCCACCCCCGCACGCATGCCATCGGTGGTTCCCTTACGCCGTCATGGAGCATGAGACTGCGCCGTGCTGGCCTCGACAACGAGAAAGGGGTTCCGCAAAGGAACCCCTTTCTCTCATGTTCAGTTCCAGGCTCAGACCTTACTGCTTGCGCCTCCCAGGCGTGCGGCCGCCCGCGAACATCAGCGCCGCACCGGCCGCCAGGATCACGCTCGCCAGCCCCACCAGCGCCGTCGTGTTCATCGAGCTGCTCGTGACGCCGACGCCATAGCCGGTCGAA
>DATECV010000254.1:0-2236 GCA_035286725.1 Dehalococcoidia bacterium
GGCCAGAGGTCGGCCAGCAGGCGGAGGGCCTTCGCGGCGCGGTCGTAGTCGTAGCCCAGGCCGATGCCCATG
Organism: Dehalococcoidia bacterium; assembly: GCA_035286725.1. GTDB lineage: Bacteria > Chloroflexota > Dehalococcoidia > DSTF01 > JACRBR01 > JACRBR01. Next base: position 73 of record DATECV010000254.1, read on the forward strand.
AGCGATTCCGGCAGCGTGGCGACCGGCGAGACATGGGCGCGGACACCGTTCACGAACAGCCCTCCGCCACGCTCGGCAAAGAACTCGTCGCCCGTAACCGGTTGGTAGGTCAGACCAAGAACCGGTTCGCCGTCGAGGCAGAGCGCGATGTTGAAAACGAACGAGGGGATGCCGCGCGCGAAGTTCGACGTGCCGTCTATGGGGTCAATGACCCAGAGCCAGCCCCTGTCCCAGTCCTTTACACCGCTCGACGTTTCCTCGGAGAGCACGCGATGATCCGGGAACTCCGCCTGCAGCAGACGTATCGCCGCCTGCTCGCACGCCAGGTCAGTCTCCGTAACGTAATTTCCCCGGCCCTTCACGACGCGCTCGATGGGGTTGCCTGCGTTCAGCGTCCGAAACCGTTCGGCGCTGATGCCCCCGGCCACCTGCGCAGCCGCGCGTGCCACTTCCGCGGCGGTCTTGCCGCTCGTAGATGCTGGAAGCCCGGCCACGCGGCCTACATGCGCTCCGGGGCGCTCATGCCCATTAGGCCGAGCGCCCGCGCGAGCGTCAGTTTGGCGGCCGAGACGAGCTTGAGCCGCGACTTGGAGAGCGCTTCGTCGTCCGTGAGCACGCGGCACTTCTCGTAAAAGTCGTGGAATGCCGTCGCCAGGTCCATGGCGTAATAAGGGAGCTGGTGAGGCTCGAGGGTCGTCGCCATCGTCTCGACGAGCTCGGGGAGGCGCAGCATTCTGCGGATCAATGCGAGCTCGGCCTCGTGGGTAAGCAGCGAGACGTCGCCGGCGGAGAAGTCGGCGATGCGCTCCTGCGCCTGCGTCAGGATACCGGCGATGCGGGCGTGCGCGTACTGCACATAGTAGACGGGGTTCTCCGCGCTCTGCCGCTTCGCCAGCTCGATGTCGAAGTCCATGTGTGAGTCGGCGGCCCGCGACACGAAGTTGAACCGCACGGCGTCGGCGCCCACCTCGGCGACGACCTCGCGCAGGGTGACGATGTCGCCCGCGCGCTTGGACAGCTTGACGAGTTCCTCACCGCGCTTCAGAGTCACCAGCTGGTAGATGATGATCGTCAGCCGGTCCGGGTCGACGCCGAGGGCCGAGATTGCGGCCTTCATGCGCGGCACGTGGCCCTGGTGATCGGCGCCCCAGATGTTGATGACGCTGTCGAAGCCCCGGATCAGGAACTTGTCGTAGTGGTAAGCGATGTCCGAGGCGAAATAAGTGGGCGCCCCTGTGGAGCGGACGAGGACGTTGTCCTTTTCCTCTCCGAGCGCTGAGGACGAGAGCCAGATGGCCCCCTCCCGTTCGGCAACGTACCCGCGCTCGCGGAGGAGCGCCATCGTCTTGTCGTAGGTGCCGGTCTTGTACAGCGAGCGTTCGGAGAACCAATCGTCGTAGTGCACACCGATGGCCGAGAGGTCCCGCTTAATGACGCCGAGCATGATCTCGACGCCGAGGTCGTGCACCTCCGGTGGATACGGTTCGCCCTCGGCCCGCAGCAGGCCATCGCCGCACCGCTCTTTCAGTTCACGCGCGACGTCGATCATGTACTCGCCGGGGTAGCCACCCTCCGGAATGTCCACCTCGCGCCCGAAGAGCTGCTGATAGCGCGCGTAGAGCGTGGCGGCAAACGTTGCCGTTTGCGTGCCGGCGTCGTTCACGAGGTATTCGCGCTGCACCTCGTAGCCGGCTGCGCCGAGCACCCGCGCCAGCGTATCGCCGAGAGCCAGTCCGCGGCCGTTGCCGACATGGAGGGGCCCTACCGGGTTGGCGGAGACGAACTCCACCTGGACCTTACGGCCCCGGCCAAGGTCAACGTTTCCGAACGCCGGCCCCTGCTCGCCAATTGCGTCCACTTGCGACGTCAGCCACTCCGGTGACAAGCGGACGTTGATGAACCCCGGCGGCGCAACCTCCACGGCGGCGACCACACCATCGCCTTCGGGCCCCATCTGGGACGCGATGACTTTCGCGATCTCGAGCGGTTTCATGCGCGCCGTGCGAGCGAGGCGCATCGGCAGGCTGGAGGCGTAGTCGCCGTGCTCCGGGCGCTGCGGGCGGTCGACGACAGCGTCGGATACAGCGAACGCCGGCAGGGCTCCGGCGTCCTGGGCGCGCCGGACCGCCGCCAGTACCATCTCTTCGATCTCGTGCTTGATCAT
>DATECV010000255.1:0-2493 GCA_035286725.1 Dehalococcoidia bacterium
CGCTCCCCTACGCATCCGCCTTAGGTGAAGCGCTGCCCAACCGGCTCATCGGCGATTGGCTCCTAATTGCCGCCCCGTAGGGCTGGGGATCCGCCCGCCCCCGGCCGATTCTCATCTACGAGGGTTGGGGACGCCTGTGCATCCCTGCATTCCTTGTGATCTCGGCCGGGGGCCGCATGGAGGAGACAGGCATGGTGAAACAGTTGCATCTCACATTGGGCGCGGCGGCCCTCTTCGTCTTCGGGCTCGTCGCCCTGTTCGTCAGTTCGGCCGGCGATTCCTACGCCGCCCCGAACCTGGTCACCAACGGCGACTTCGAGACCGACGCCAGCGGTTGGACGGCGGGCGCAAACACAACGATCGTGCAGGAAGCGTCCGAAGACGCTGACCTCGACCCGCCCGGCGCGGGCCTCGTGACCTATACCGGGACCGGCGCCGGCGATGGGATCGCCTCCCAGTGCATCGACATCACGTCGTCGGGCGCGGGGACGTACGAGCTTGGGACCTACTACAAGGAGCCCACGGGCCAGACCACCGACCCGCAGCTCGCCGTCGATGTCACCGCCTTCGCGAACGACGACTGCACCGGCGCGTCATCGGCCCACCCGTCCGGAGACCTGGATCCGAACTCCAGCGGATGGCAGATCTTCCCCGGCAGCTTCGCGGTCACGACTGAGCTCAGCCTGCGCGTCGACCTCACCGTCCACGGCACCGCCCAGGACGACGAGGGCTACTTCGACAAGGTGGTCCTCAGCAACGGCCCGCTCGACACGCCCACGCCCACCAGCACCGCCACGGCGACGAACACGGCTACACCGACCGACACGCCGGCGCCGACCAACACGCCGGGCCCGACCGACACGCCAGCGCCGACCAACACGCCGGGCGCGACCGACACGCCCGACATCGGGACGCAGACGCCCGCGCCGACGGACACGCCGACGCCTGAGCCGACCAACACGACGATCCCGACGAACACCGCCGTGCCCACGTCGACCTCGACGCCGCTGCCCGTCGTCGATGACTCCGGCGCGCCTCCCGAGGCCAGCCTCGAGGAAGGCACAGGCGCCGGTGGCGAATCACCGGAAGGCGACGCCGCCGCCGGTGGCGAGCAGCCGGAAGACGCCGAGTTCCCCGAGTCCGGCACCGGCCCGGGCTCGTACGGAGGGGGCGGCTCGCACACGCCCGACGTCATCGCAACCTTCGCCTTCACCCTGGCGATCGCGATGCTCGGTACCGGCTTCTACCTCCGCCGCAAGTACGAAGAGCAGTAGCGGCCGCGACACACGCTGAGGACGGACGCCCGGTCACACCGACCGGGCGTCCCTATTTTGCGCGCCGCATCGCGGCTCCCACTACCGTGGTAGAACATCGTAGCGATCATCTTGCGACGATCGTCCTCGATGAGTTCAATGACCAACGACTAACCCGCCTCCTCCAACTGCTGGATCCACGCCCGCACATTCCGCCCTTCGATCTCCAGAAACCCCACCGTCCCCAGCCGCCGCGTCAGGTTGCGTGGAAACGTCGGGCTTCCCGGATTCACCAACAGCACCCCGCGCATCTCCGCCACCTCCGGCACGTGCGTATCGCCGTGAACCAGCACGTCCACGCGGCCGCCGAAGTGGTGCTCCATGATCGTCTCCAGCGTGCGATGCGGCGGCCACTCGGGCAGCGTCGCGTCGTGTACCAGCCCGATGCGCAGCTCCTCCGCGGCGATGATCTGCACCGGCTTCATCCGCGCGTCCTCAGGACACAACGGACGCCCGCCACCTCCGTCGTCCCCGTTGCCCCGCACCGCCAGGACCGGCGCCTGGCACCGCTCCTCCAGCCAGTCCAGCACCTCAACGACGTGCAGGTCGCCCGCGTGCAGGATCAGGTCCACTCCGCACAGCGCCTCGTACGCCTCGTCCCACAGCGGCCCCGCCTCGGGGTAGTGTGTGTCGCCTATCAGCCCGATCCGCATTGCACGCCGCCTATGCCCTGGGCAGGTGGTCCCGCACCCACTCCAACGCGTCCGAGATCACCTCGAACGCGACCAGATTATCCAGCCACCGCGCGTAGTGCAGCGCGTACTCCTGTCCCAGTTTCGGGACCAGGATGATGCCCAGCGCCATCGCCGTGCGCGGCGGCGTGAGGGGATACGCCGGCATCCAGCGCCGTGCCGCCAGCACCAGCAGGTAGTACACCTCGAACATGTTGGGGAACAGCAGCAGAGCGACGCGGAAGCCCGTCGCCTCGAACAGGATCACGCCCGCCACGCGAAAAGCGAACAGCGTCGACGCCAACCCCCGTTCGAACGGAAGCCAGCGCTGCACGACCGCCAGCTCGAGGCTCAGGTAGTACAGGTCCAGCAGCTTGTCGAACCGCTGGTAGCCCATCGAGGGGAAGCCCCACGCGTTGAAGATCAAGATGTCGATCGTATCGGCCGCGATCGCCAGCACGCCGCCTGCCAGCGGCCACCGAAGGATCGTGAGCGGCACGACGAGCCGG
>DATECV010000256.1:0-4623 GCA_035286725.1 Dehalococcoidia bacterium
ATCTTCCCAGCCAACGCTCCGGGCGGCATCAGGTCGAACAGGCACTTCAGCGCGCCCGTGTACAGCGCCCTGTACGTCGGCGTGGCAGCGATCACGATGCGGGCCGCCGCGACGGCCGCGAGCGCGGCGTCGATCTCCGGCGAAGGTTTCCGCGCCAGCAACGCCTCCGCCGGCAGCTCCGCCACGTCGATCATGCTCGTCGAGCATCCCTTCTCCGCGAGCGCGGCAAGCATCAATTCCGCCAGCGTCTTCGACTTCGAAGGCGCCCGCGGCGAGCCGGAGATCGCCACCGCTTTCATCTCAGCCGACACGTTCGCCATCCAGGATCGTCTTCCCGTCCAACTCCAGGGCCGAGGCTCTACAAACTACCTACTACGAACTACGAACTAGCTGTCCCCTGTCCACTGTCGTCTGTCCGCTGAACAGCGGCATCACGTACTTGCCGAACCGCTGTGACTCCTCCAAATGCGCGTAGCCCGAGAAGATGAACGTATCGATCCCCTCCGCCACGTACTCCCGGATGCGGGCGGCTACGCTCTCGCCCGACCCCACCAGCGCCAGTCCCACGCCCAACCGCGCGCGCCCGATCCCCGTCCACAGGTTCGGCCCGACCCAGTCGCCCTGCTCGCGCAGCATCCGCTGGCGCTTCTCGCCCTCGCTGTCGGCGCCGCTCTGGTGCTTCTTCATCATGCCCTCGAAGGTGTCCGGCACGTCCGCCACCAGCGACTCCGCGGCCGCAATCGCCTCCTCGTCCGTCTCCCGCGCGACGACGAGCAGCCGGATCCCGAACCGCAGCGTCCGGCCCAGCTTCGCCGCGCGCTCCCGCATGTCCGCGATGCGCTCCCGCACCATCGGGATCGTCTCGCCCCACAGCAGGTACACGTCAGCCTCTTCCGCGCCGACGCGCTTGCCTTCCTCCGACGCGCCGCCGAAGTACCACGGCGGCCGCGGCTTCTGGTACGGCTTCGGAAACACGTTGCCCTTCTCGACCTTGTAGTACTTGCCTTCGTGGCTCCACGAGCGCGGCTCTATCCACGCCTTGTTCACGACTTGCATGAACTCCTGCGTGCGCGCGTACCGCTCGTCGTGCTCCATGAAGTCGCCGTCGGCCGCCTGCTCGTGGGGAAAGCCGCCGGTCACGACGTTGATGATCACGCGCCCCTGGCTGAGCTGGTCCAGCGTGTTCGACATCTTCGCCGCCACCGTCGGCGCGACGAACCCCGGCCGCATCGCCACCAGGAACTTCATGCGCTCGGTCCGCGCGGCGACGGCCGTCGAGGCCAGCCAGGCGTCCTCGCACGTCGTCCCCACCGGCACCAGCATGAACCCGAACCCCGCGTCCTCCGCCGCCCGCGCGCATGTCGTCAGATAGTCGATCGTCGCCTCCCGCGTCGGCGGCCCGATCGTCTCCGTATCGCCCATGGTAGGAAGAAACCAGCCGAAATCGATGGTCATAGAAGCGCTCCGTTTCGCGGGATGAGATGTGGGGGAGTATAGGCGCGCCCGCCCGGCGGCTCAATCAACCACGCGGCCGGCCCGCACGGCGTTGAGGGCGACATCATGCACGGAAGCCCAGCCACGCTCGTCAGGAGCCGCGGGTCGAATCAGCCACCGAGCGGACGTTCCCGAGACAGCAACTGCCCTGCGGGTTTCGGATATCACAGGCGCACTGCCCCGCCTGGATGCCCGCCTGGATCTCCGCGATCACGCTTCCACCCGCCGGAACGTCGTGCCGCGACCTGATGCTTCCGACGGTATGGCGGAAGCAGTAGCACACCAAGGCATCGTCGTCCGCCGGATGCTTCTGGAAGACGCGCTCCCTGACCGCGTCCTCGTCGAACCGCTGCGCGCCATCGACGCTGAAGTACACGACGGCGCAGTCCGGCGTCCGGCAAAACCGGTACTCGACGTCCCGCAATTGCGTGAGCGGGACCGCGAGCAAGCCCTTGAGCGTCCGTTGCTCCACACGCTTCCCAGGCTTCCCGCACGCAGGACAGGCCCGGATCGTCGCCGGAGCCGACGCTCGCTCGCAGGTCGTGGCGCCGGCTTCGGTAGGACAAGAACACGCGTCCATTCACGCACCTTCGTCAGACGTGGGGAGCTGCAATGCCGAAGTGCTGAGCAAGTGCTCGAAGCTTCGGCGCGCGGTGATCACGGCCTCGTCGAGCGTCAGGATCGTGCCCTCGCGTCCGTCTCGTGCCGTCCGCCAGGTGTCAAGCTCACCGGCCGCGCAGAAGAAGTTCAGGTCGGGGCAGAGGTCATTTGCCGGGACGCAGCCCCCTGTCACCTGCCCTACCCACACGAACATCCCGGCCGGAGTGCTCGAGACGACCGACTTGTTCGCTATCTCGACAGAGATGTCTCTGCCGCACTGCTCGCACGCGGAACTGATTGTCGCATTCCGGTTCAACATGAACGGGATGCCGAGTGCATCGATTGCGCACATCGCAAAGACCTCCGGACCGCCTGAGATCCGAACGCGATGCTTCGTTGCCACGTTCGAGAACGGATACGCGTGAGTCACAGACGAGTCGCCAGGGCGCCGGTGTATCAAGCCCCGGCCCTGCAACTCCTCGAGGAGTATCAGCGCGTCGTCCTCCGTCGGCAGCTCGAACTGTCTCTGGATGTCGGCAAGGGACGGAGAACGTCCCGTTCGCGCGAACGCCTCCAGGATGAATCGATGCGCCAACTCCACCTGGCCCACGGAGCGCCTCCTTGTTGGTGGAAGGCTAAAGGTTGAAGTAACTTCAATGTCAAGGGAGGCGCGTCATGAACATTCGACAGGCGGGTATCGCCAGCGGCTTGAGGCCCGAGACCATCCGCTTCTACGAGCGCCGGGCAGTTGTCCCATCACCGCCGCGCCGTCAGAACGGATACCGGGATTACACCGACGAACACGTAGCCGTGCTGCGATTCGCCAAAGGGCTGCGCGAACTCAACCTACCGTTGAAGGAGATCGCACGCCTGGTCACGTTCGCGCACGATGGGACGTGCGGGCGCCTTCGGACGGCGCTGCTGAGCTCGATCGAGGACACGCAGGCCGAACTCCAGGAGCGCATCGAGGTGCTGCGGCATACACAGCGAACACTCGCGGCGCTTCACGCCGGGCTCGTCGCGACGATGCCGCGCGCGTCGGCTCCGATGCGCTGCCGCTGCGTCGACCTCGTGTTGGCCGAGGACGAGGGTCCGCGCCCGCGAAACGGTCGGCGGCGGCGGTCTGGCGTCCGAAGCTAGCCCGGGAGCACGTCCCGCACATACACGGGAAGGAACAGGTTCAGGATCAGCCCCAGCACAAACAGCTCGCCCGCACGCTTGTTGAAGAAGAAGGCGGCGGAGACGTACCACAGCGGCCACACCGGATACCCCGGCGGCGCCTCGGCCGGACGCGGGTTGTTATAGATCCGCAGCACCTGCACCAGCCGCGGCAGCGCCAGCGCCACCACCAGCACCCACACCGCCAGCACGCTCGTCGCCACCAGCGCCGCCACCGCGGCGTAGAACCCGACCATGATGATCTGGTTCAGCCGCCGTGAGAGCCCGTAGCCCAGCAGCACCGGCAGCGTCATGATCCCCTTCGCCTTGTCCACGTCGAACTTGTCCAGGTGCTTCCCGATGAGCACGCTCATCACCACGAGCGCGTATGGCGCGCACGCCGCCCACACCCACGCCGGCAGCTCGCCCGCCGCGACGAAGTACGTCCCGCCGATCATCAACGGCCCCCACACGATGAGCACGCCGATCTCGCCCAGCCCGCGCCGCTTCAGCGTCACCGGCTTCATCACATACCCCGCGCTGATGAACAGCCCCGCCAGCGCGAAGACGAGCACCAAGGGCCCGCGCTCGAAGAACAGGTACAGCATGATCGCCGCGTCCAGCACGTTCGTGACGACGATCGCCGTCGCCAGGCCACGCTTCGAGATCATCCCCGAGAGGATCGGGTGTGGCGCGTACAGCGCGCGCGGGTAGTTCGCGTCGTCGATCCCGCCTTCCAGGTCAAAGTAGTCGTTGATCATGTTGTTCGAGGCGTGCGCGATCACGATCCCCAGCAGCGCCAGCCCGAAGAACCACCAGTTGATGTCGAAGTCGTTCGCCGCCGCCGCCAGCAGTCCGCCGATGAGCCCCGACGTGTAGGTCATCGAGAACACAGCAGCGCGCGTGATGATCAGCCACTTCGAGACGGGGTCCATCGGCGTGTCGGGCGCCAGGTTCGCCGTCGCGATCACCTGCCGCCAGTTGCGGAACGCCTGCCCCGCGCTCACTCGCCGCCGCTCGCCGACCGCCGTGCTCTGCATCGCATCTCCTCGCCAGGCCGCGCCCGAATAAGCCCGCGCCGGCCCCTCAGGATTCTGCCCGCGCCCCGAACCTGGCGTTAGAGACGAATGGCCCCCTTCCCGGCGAGCAGCCGCAACCCAGGAACGGCGCCTGTAAGAAATCCCTCCCTCCCCGGTCTAACTCCCGAACACCGGACCAACCACCATCACAAGGAGAGAGAGACCATGCAGACCAACGACACCAGCTCTCGCAGAACGTTCGCCATCGGACTCATCGGCGGCCTCGGCCTCGCCGCCGCCCTCGGCGCTGCCTTCCTTCTCGGCGGGCAGACTGGCGGCACCGAGAAGGAAG
>DATECV010000257.1:0-4616 GCA_035286725.1 Dehalococcoidia bacterium
GTTCAGCGAGGTCTTCCACGACTACTACCACTGGCCGCTAAATGAGAAGAAGGTGTACGAGCGGTGGCTGCGGGAGTCGCCATGGGGCGGGCTCTTCGCGAAGTACGACGCCGAGGGCGCGCAGGCGCCTTCCACCGCACCCGTCGCCGTTTAACCTCGGCGCGCACGCAATCCGCGGCCGATCGCCGAGTGCTACTATCGCGGCATGCTTGCCGTCCATGGCGTCCTTCCTGATACCCCGGACACTCGCCCGCCGATTCTGCTGGTGCACGGCGCGGCGAACTCCGCTGCCGTCTGGACTTTCTGGCAGCGCCAACTGGCCACGGCAGGCCGGGCGTCGTACACGGTGGACCTGCGCGGGCACGGGGCGAGCACGCCGTGCGATCTCTCGCGCACCACGATGCAGGATTACGCCGACGACGTGCTGACGGCCGTGTCGTCGCTGAACGGCGCGCGGGGCGTCGTGCTGCTGGGGTGGAGCATGGGCGGGCTCGTGGAGATGATGGCGGCGGATGGCTGCGACGCGCGGGCCGTGGTCGGGCTCGCGCCCAGCACGCCGGCGGCGGCGCGCAACCCGGAGAAGGTGATCCAGTCCGGCGAATTCGGGCCGGAGGAGTACGGCATCGTCTCCGACGACCCGCGGGACCAGCCGGCGATGCCGGACCTCGAGATCGACGAGCGCATCATCGCGCTGGCCTCGCTGGGGCGGGAGTCCCGGTACGCTCGCGGTGAACGCGCGGCCGGCGTGGTGATCGATGCGCTGGCGTGTCCGGTGCTCATCGCAACGGGCACGCGGGACGCGCTGTGGCCCCGGTCCCGCTACGACGACCTTCGCTTCCCGGCGGAGCACGTGAGTGTCGAGGGTGCGTCGCACTGGGGGCTGGTGCTCAGCCGGCGGGCACTCTCGACCCTGATCCCGCAGGTCGTCGGCTGGATCGAGCAGCGCGCGTAGCGGCCGGCATCAATTGCGAAAACCACATTCCCCGCACGGTTGGCCGCGCCCCGCCTCGGCGCGTATCGTTGCATCGAAGAACCCTGCAGGAGCGACGGAGGTTCGATATGTACGACGTGATCATCGTGGGGGCGCGCTGCGCCGGGTCGCCGCTGGCGATGCTACTGGCGAAGAAGGGGCGCAAGGTCCTGGTGGTGGACCGGGCGACGTTCCCCAGCGACATCATGTCCACCCACTACATCCAGCCGGAAGGCGTGAAGCGGCTGCAGGAATGGGGGCTGTACGACCGCGTGATGGCCTCGAACTGCCCGCCCATCCCTTCGATTACGTTCACGCTTGGCGGCGTGCCCATCGTCCCGCCGCGCGATCAATCGATGCCGGACGCGATCTGTCCACGGCGCACGGTGCTGGACAAGATCCTGGTCGATGCGGCGCGGGCGGCAGGGGCCGAGGTCCGCGAGGGGTTCTCGGTGCAGGAGATCCTGATCGAGGACGGCGCCGTTGTCGGGCTGCGGGGGCGGAACAGCGATGGCACCACCGTGGAAGAGCGCGCGCGCATCACCGTCGGGGCCGACGGGCAGCACTCGATCGTCGCGCGGGCGGTGCAGGCGCGCGAGTACGACACACACCCGGCCGCCTCGTGCGGCTACTACTCGTATTTCAGCGGTGTCCCGCTGAAGGACGGGTGCGCGGAGGCGTACGTTGGCAACGATGCGGGAGTGCTTGCCTTCCCAACGAACGACGAGTTGACGTGCGTCGGCGCCGGCGGACCGCACGACATCTTCCACGCGTACCGGGCCGACATCGAGAGCACGTTCTACCGTCTGGTCGAACGGGCTTCTCCCGCGTTCGCGGACCGCCTCCGCGCCGGCACGCGTGAGGAGCGCTGGATCGGCACGGCTGACACCGCGAACTTCTTCAGGCAGCCGTACGGGCCGGGCTGGGCGCTCTGCGGCGATGCGGGGTACCACAAGGACTTCGTCACGGGGCTCGGCATAGCGGATGCGTTCCGGGACGCGGAGTTCCTCTCAGAGGGACTCGACGCCGGCCTTTCGGGCCGGGCTCCACTGGACGAGGCGCTTGCGGCATATCAGAAACGGCGCGACGAGACGGCGAAGCCCATGTACGACCTGACGGTGCAGTTCGCGCAGTTCCCCTCGATGGAGGAGATGGCGGCGAACATGGCGAATGCCGGGCAAGCGGCCACCGGCGCCGAAAGCGTGGCCGCGGAGGCGTAAATCGCTACTTCGCGGTCGTGTCCCGCTCGCCGGCGACGGCGAAGTGGCGGACGAGCCGAAAGAAGCGCCGGTCGACGGTGCGGTTGTGGCCGATCACGTCCGCGAGCGGCACGGGCACGATTTCGAGCCCCTGCACGGCCATCAACACACCCGTCTTGCCGCTGTGCGCCTGGTCGACCGCCGCCGCGCCCAGGCGCGTCGCCAGCACCCGGTCGAACATCGACGGCGAACCCCCACGCTGGACGTGGCCCAGTACGGTTACGCGCGCCTCGACCCCGGTGCGTTGCTCGATCTCCTCCGCCAGCCGGGTGCCGATCCCGCGCGTCGAAAGCCGCGGGTGCCCGAACTGGTCGAGCTCCGTCGAGACGGCGGATGACGCGAGCCCCTCGACCGTGGCGCCCTCCGCGACGACGACGATGCTGAACCGGCGTGCCTGGATCCGGTGCTGCACGTGCTCGATGACTTTCTGGATGGAGATCGGCTCCTCGGGGATGACGATGAGGTCGGCGCCGCCGCCGATGCCGCCGGTCGTGGCCAGCCAGCCCGCATCGCGCCCCATGACTTCGACGACCATGACGCGGCGGTGGGCCTCGGCGGTCGTGTGCAGCCGGTCGAGCGCCTCTCCTACGATGGTGACGGCGGAGTCGAAGCCGATGCAGTAGTCGGTGTGGGGGACGTCGTTGTCGATGGTCTTCGGCACGCCGACGACGGCGAACCCGCGCTCGGCCAGCTTCGCCGAGACGCTGAGGGTGTCGTCCCCACCGATTGTGATGAGGGCATCGATGCCGCGGGCGCGCAGGTTGGCCTCGACCTGACGCATCTCGGTCTCGTCGCGGGCGGGGTTCGTGCGGGAGGAGCCGAGGATGGTGCCGCCTAGATGCAGGATGCCGCTGATCTCGTCTGGCGTCAGAAGATGGCCGCTGCTCTCGCCGAGGAGCCCGGCCCAGCCTTCGCGGAAGCCGTAGACCTCGTCACCCAGCATCCAGCCGCGATAGGCGATCGCGCGGATCGCGGCGTTCAGGCCGGGACAGTCCCCGCCGCCGGTGAGGACACCGATGCGCATGCCGACTACCTCCGTTGTACGGTCATCCTAACAGCGTACGTCTTGGGATGGGTCGCGGGCGCCTCGCCTGGCGGGCGCGCAATTACGAGTGTGTCACACCTGCGGCGCCGCCAACCGCGTCAGGCGCACGATGCTGCGTTCGGTCAGCTCGTTGCGGCGGCGGCCCGCATCCTGGGCCTGGCGGTACAGGCGCTCGTCGGCGCCGGGCGGCGGCTCGGGTGATTGGAGGCGCGTGCGTTCCCAATGGGCCACGGAGGGGTATCGCGTCAGCAGCAACACCCTGGCGGGCTGCCCGGGTTCCATGCTGCGCCACAGCCCGATGATGCGGCAGCCGTCCGACTCGAAGTACGGCCAGACGCCCTCTTCGGAGAGGCGGACGAACTCGGGCCAGTCCTGTGGCTGGAGCCAGAACCAGCGGTGGGCGTAGACGCCCGGCTCGCGCAGGGGCGTCGCGTCGAGGGGCCGGGCCGACGGGATCAGTCGCTCGGCGGCGGACTCGACGATGTCCGGGAGCGCGGCGACGAGCGCGTTTCCACCAGCGGAGGCTGCATCTGCGTCGGGCCACGCGGTGACGAGCGCGCCCTCGTCGGAGGCGAAGCCGATCATGCCGGCGAAGAGGCCGAGCAAGACGCCTCCGCGCTCGTTCACATCCGGCACGGCCGCTTCGAGGGCTATGCCGACGTCGCGCCACGCACCGCGCCGGATGCGGATGGTGCGGTAGTCGTAGATCATCGACGGCCGGCCTCAGGAACGAGGCGCGCGTCCTCTCGTCTATCCTCAAGGATGAGGTCGATTGCCTCTCTCAAGTTCTGCCTGCACTCCTGGATGGTTCGTCCCTGACCATTGGCGCCCGGCACGTCAGGAGTGTGGCCGATGTACCACGCCCCATCCTGCTCGATGATCTCCATGAACTTGCTAGCCATCGCGTCCTCCGCGACTGCGCAAACGATGATGGCCTGGTCTTCAATCGAACACGACGGTCTTGTTGCCGTACACGAGCACGCGGTTGCGGAGGTGCAGGTCGACGGCGCGGGCGAGCACGACCTTCTCGAGATCGCGGCCCTTGCGCACCAGGTCGTCGACGGAGTCGCGGTGGCTGACTCGGGCGACGTCCTGCTCGATGATGGGTCCCTGGTCCAGCTCCGGCGTGGCGTAGTGCGCCGTCGCGCCGATGATCTTCACGCCGCGTTCGTGCGCCTGGTGGTATGGGCGTGCGCCGGCAAACGCGGGCAGGAACGAGTGGTGGATGTTGATGATGCGGTTCGGATAGCGGCGCACGATGCCGTCGCTGAGCACCTGCATGTAGCGCGCCATGACGGTCACATCGACGCGCTCCTGATCCAACAATTCGGCGATCTGCGTT
>DATECV010000258.1:0-6880 GCA_035286725.1 Dehalococcoidia bacterium
ATGCCGCCGCCCTCGGCGACGCCGCGCTTGAACATCAGGCCCCAGAGGCGCGCCCAGTACGACGACGCGAGGCTCGCGCGCGTGGCGAGGATGGCGCCGCGGTCCACGTTGCGGACGGAAAAGCGTTTGAGCTTCGTTGGCACGCTCAGTCCCTCAGTGCGACGTAGATGATGTACGCGCAGCCGTTGAAGAACCAGCCGAGGACGACCCAGGCTGGTCCCAGGTTCAGGGCGATGGCGGCGTAGACGAGCGTGAAGGCGAGAATAGCGTGCCAGTTGCGCCGCATGGACCGTAGAAAGTCGGCCATCATGGTGATGCTACGCCTCCGGGCACATGAATTGCAACTCTGAGTACGCGGGTGATCCCGCGGCAGGCGAGGCGCCGTCCCCGCACGAGGATCATCGGCAAGCGGGCGTGCCGCCGCACAGTAGGGAGTCCTCTCACGGGCGGTCCTGCGAGCGCGCCGCGCCGTTGGCGACATAACAACGGTCAGGGGTGGCGCGAAGAGCGCCTGTGGGCCGGGATTGCCCCGTGAGTCAGGCGAGCTCGGGTGTCACGACGAAGCGCGCGCGCTCGGCGCCGAAGGCGATCTCGTCGCCATCTTCCAGCACGACGACCGTGAGTGCGGGTGTGGCGCCGCCCACGCGGACGTGCTTCCCGTTATGACGCAGGAGGAAGCGGTCGTTGTGGCGCCAGACGCTGGCCGTGGCGCGCCCATCGGCGAACGAGACGACGTTGCCGTCGAGCTCGACGCGCAGGCCCGCCCGGGGCCCGGCGGTGAAGACCATCTCGGCAAGCGGCGCGGCGTCCTCGCCCAACGCCTGGTCCGAGGGATCGGCCAGCGGCTCGTCGGGCTCGACGGACAGGATGTCGCGCAGGCCCAGCAGCCGGGCATCGCGGGCGTCGACGGGGGCAGCACGCTCGCGCCCGAAGCCGAAGAGGCCGCGCTTCTTGTTCTCCACGGATGAACGTTCCTTGCGGGGCGCCTGGCCTGCTCCGTCCAGGGGGAGGAGCGTGGGCCTGGGGGTCTGCCACAGTGTACCCGCTCGCCGGTCGTGGTCGTATCGCGCCCGGAGCTGCGGGTTCGTCAGCACGCGATACGCCTCGTCGCGGACGTAGCGGGCAGCGCTCCGCTCCGGCAGCGGCTGGAGGCGGCCGAGCAGCGCATAGGCCAGCTCGATGATGTCGGCGCCCGCACCAGCATCGAGGCACAGCACGGCGTAGTAGTCGTGGGGGTCCGTCTCGCCTGGTGCCGTCGCATCGCCCTCCTGCCGTTCCCTCATCGCCCTGGCGTAGGCCGCGTGGAGCGCGCGCCGCGACGCGTGGGCGCCGGACCCAGCCTGCACGGCCAGCCGGCGGGCCAGCGCGAAGTACGCCTCGACCACGAGGAGACGCGGCGCCGCCGGGTGCAGCTGCAGCGTGGCGTGGTGGTCGGTGGTGGGCAGCAGTCCGTGCGCCCGCAGCATGCGCGCTCCTTGCCGCTACGAGAACTGGTCGAAGGCGTTGATGACGATCGGTCCCAGCACGACGATGAACAGCGTCGGCAGGATGCAGAACACCAGGGGGAAGACCATCTTCGGCGCCGCCTGCCGCGCGAGCTGCTCGGCCCGCTGGCGCCGCCGCATCCGCAGCTGGCGCGCCTGCGTCCGCAATACGAGCGCCACGCTGGTGCCCAGGGTCTCCGCCTGGATGATCGAGTTCACGAAGACGTTCACGTCGGGGATGTCAATGCGTTCGGCCATTGCGGTGAGGGCTTCCTTGCGTGTCTGGCCCAGGGCCTTCTCCCGCAGCATGCGGCCGATCTCGATGCCGACGGGCCCCTTCTGGCGTTCCGCCACCCGCTGGAACGCGAAGTCCAGGCTGAGGCCGGCCTCGACGCACGTGGTGAGCAGGTCCAGGCTATCGGGCAGGGCCTTCCAGAACTCGTTCTGGCGGTTCTTGGCGCGGCGGCGCAGGATCATGAGCGGGGCGGCGAAGCCCAGCACGGTGATGACGGGCAGCAGGAGCAATGCCCGGCCCGGCGTCCCGCCGGTGCCGATCATCAGCAGCACGAACACGGTGACGACCGGCGCCGTGCCCAGCACCAGGACGATCGACAGGAACGTCGAGAGGCTCATGGCGCTGTCGGAGATCATCAGCCACTTGCGCGCGCGGCCGATGAGCGAGGTGGGCAGCAGGTCGACGATGCGCGTCGTCACGCCGTGTACGGCCGGGAACATGACCCGCTGCGTGAAGGGGTCGTCCTGCTCGACGAGGGCGCGCCGCTGGGCCGACAGGGCCCGCACGCGGTCCTCCATGACGTTCTTGCTGCGCGTGTACCACAGGCCGAAGAGCGCGACCGAACCGAAGACGAACATGGCGGCCATTGCCGGAATCATGGGCTAGATCTCCACGTCCAGGATCCGTCGGATGACGACGAATCCGGTGAGTTGCAGCACGGCCCCGACGCCCAGGAGCATGAGCCCCGCGTTGGTCGTGAACAGCAGGCTGGTCTGGCTCCAGTTGATCAGGCTGAACAGCGCCAGCAGTCCGATGGGCCACACGGTGAGCACCATGCCGGAGAAACGCTGCTGCGCCGTCATGGTCCGCACTTCGCCGACGAGCCGCTCCTTTTCGCGGAGCTGTTCGCCGACGTTGTCGAGGATCTCCGAGAGATTGCCACCGCTGGTCCGCTGGACCAGCACGGCGGTAACCAGCAGGTTCATCTCCTCGGTATCGCAGCGCGCCAGCAGGCCGTTCAGCGCGTCCTCCACGGAGGAGCCGACGTTCATGTCCACCACCATCCGCGTGAACTCGTCCGCGACCGGCGGCTGCATCTGGTCGGCGACCATGGAGACGCCGTGCTGGAAGGCGAATCCGGCGCGCAAGGCGTTCGCGATCATCTGTGTCGCTTCCGGAAGCTGATTGGTGATCTCGGCCACGCGCCGCTGGCGCATCATGCTCACCCAGAACATCGGGAGCATGAATCCCAGCAGGCCGGCGCCGATGGCGAGGAGGAACGCCACGCTGGCGCCGCGTCCCACCAGCAGCATCAGCATGAAGGCCACGATCGCCAGCGAGAAACGGATGATGAGGTACTCGCCCGTGCGCAGCTTCAGGCCCGCCGCCTCCAGCTCGACCGTCATGCGCTGGGCCCACGCGCTCTGGAGCAGCCAGTCGCGCAGCACCGGCAGGGAGGACGGGCCGCGCCGCCGGACCTCGTCCCAGGACAGGCCCTTCCGCAGCGCCTGTTGCGGCTGTTCGGCCAGGACGCGCAGCCTGCGCTCCGTGGGCTTGATACGTCCGCGGCGCGCAAGGGTGACGCCGAACAGCAGGACCGCCGCCGCCGTCGAGAGCGCTGCCAGCAGCTCCAACGTCATCGTGTTTTCTCCGCGTAGCCCAGGCCCATGCTCGACAGGTCCACGCCGCTCAGCGAGAACTCATCGGTGAAGCTGGGCACGATGCCCGTCGGCTCCAGCCGGCCCACGACGTTGCCCTTGTCGTCGATGCCTTCCTGCCGGAAGGTGAAGATGTCCTGCATGACGATGGTCTCGCCTTCGCGTCCGGTGATCTCGGTCACCTGCGTGATACGCCGGCGGCCATCGGCGAAGCGGGCGAGCTGCACCGTGAGGTGCAACGCCGCCGAGATCTGCTCCCGGATGGCGCGGATGGGCAGGTCGAATCCCGCCATCATCACCATGTTCTCGATACGGAAGATGGCGTCGCGAGGGGAGTTGGCGTGTACGGTCGTCAGCGAGCCCTCGTGGCCGGTGTTCATGGCCTGCAGCATGTCGAAGGCCTCGGCGCCGCGGACCTCACCGATGACGATGCGGTCGGGCCGCATGCGCAGCGCGTTGCGGACCAGGTCGCGCTGCGTGACCTCGTTCTTGCCCTCGATGTTCGCGGGCCGCGCTTCCATCGAGATCACGTGCGACTGTTGCAGCTTCATCTCGATGGGATCCTCGATCGAGATGATGCGCTCGGTGTTGGGCACGTAGGCGGAGAGCGCGTTCAGCAGCGTCGTCTTGCCGGTGCCGGTACCGCCGGAGATCACGATGTTCAGGCGCTGGCGGACGCAGGCGCGCAGGAACTCGCCCAGCTCCTTCGACATGGTCCCGTTCTTGACCAGGTCTTCGACCTTGTACTTCTCGCGCCGGAACTTCCGGATGGTCATCGTCGGCGCCCGCGGGACCAGCGGCGGGATGATGATGTTCACGCGGGAGCCGTCGGGAAGCCGCGCGTCCACGTACGGCGCCGATTCGTCGACGCGCCGGCCCAGCGGGGCGATGATGCGCTCCACGATGCGCATGATGTGCTGGTTGTCGCGGAACCTCAGCGGCGACTTGTAGATCATGCCGTCGCGCTCGTAGAAGATCTCGTCGGCGGCGTTCACCATGACTTCGGAGACGGTGTCGTCGTCGATGATGGGCTGGATCGGGCCGAAGCCGATCGCCTCGTCGATGACCCGCTTGATCACGCGTTCGCGGTCGTCGCCCAGCAGCGAGGGGAACTCCTGCGTGACGAGCTGGCGCGCGGCGACGGTGACGGCTTCGCGCGCGCGTCCCGTGTCCAGCTTCTCGATGGCGCCCAGGTCCAGCTCCTGGAGCATGCGCTGGTGTACGGCGTGGACGGCCTCGAACCACTCGCCGTCGCCGTCGGCGTCGTCCATCGCCAGGCGCTGGTTCCGCCAGATCTCACGTGCTCGCGCGTCAATCGCCATCTGTAACCTCGAACCCCATACCTGCTCTCGATCCCTCGCCCGCGCGGGCTAAAAAGCCCGCGCTACGGTTGTGCCTATGACTCCGCCACCGCCGGCCGCCACTTGAATCCCGGCAACTGCAGCTTGCCGCCCCTGTCGACGCGGCCGCCGGCGATGACCGTCGCCAGGTCGGACAGGCTCTTGGCGGCGATGGACTGCGGCGCCGTGATCACGATGGGCTGGCCCAGGTGGGTGCCCTGGCGCACCTTCTTGTCGTAGGGGATGTTCCAGAACACGTCGCGTTGCAGCGCGTCCTGCACCACGCTGGGCCGCACGCCGTCGTCGGGCGAGATGGCGTTCATGACGATGCGCACGCGCTCCTGCGAGTACGAGAGCATCTTCAGCGCCTGCATCGCCTCCAGCGAATCCTTCACGCTGGCGTACTCCGTCGTCGTGATCCACAGCACGATCGTCGCGATCTCGACGGCCATCTCCGCCAGCTCGTTCAGCATGCCGGAGGTGTCGAGGATCACCGTGTCGTAGTTGCTGGCCAGGAAGTCGACGGCGCGGCGCGCGTGGTCGGGCGAGATCTTCCGCCACTCCAGCACCGTCGGCCCCGCCAGCACGTCCAGATTGGTCAGCTCGTGCTTCGCGACGTAGCGTTCGATGTCGTCGCGCTCGATCATGTCCAGGTCGCGCACCATGTCGAACAGCGTGCGTTCGGGCCGGATGTCCAGCATCCCGGCGATGTCGCCGAACCCGTTGTCGAGGTCGACGATCACGACCGACGAGCGCTCCGCGCCGGCCAGCGCCACGGCCAGGTTCGTGCTGATGGTGGATTTGCCGATGCCGCCCTTCGCGCCGAAGACGGTGATGATGGTGCCGGCGGTGGCGGCGCCGGGGATCTGGCCCAGCTGGCGCAGCTTGCGCTTCTCCTCCGCCTCCAGCGCCATCATGACGCTCTGGCGCAGCGTCTCCGGCTTGATGGGCTTCGCCAGAAAGTCGCGCGCGCCCGCCATCATCGCCTTGCGCACGAACTCCAGCTCCTTCGTGTCGCTGTAGACGAGGATGGGCATGTCGGGCATCAGGCTCTGCAGCGCCTCGACGGTCTGCAGGGGCCGCTCGATGGGCTCCGTCACGCCCAGGAAGACGACGTCGGGCCGCAGCTCCTGGGCGGAGGACACCGCCTCCATGCCGAAGCCGCACTCGCCGGCGATGGTGAGGCCGCTGGCCTTCACGATCTGTTTCGCCTCGAAGCGCGCCTGGATATCCGTATCGACGATCAGCGCTGATGGGTTCTTTGCCACTTATGTTCCCCGCGGTCCAGTCAATCCCGTGCTCGTCGTTGTCCCTCTGAGGTTCACTCCGCTTGCAGCGTCACCGGGCCGATGGGCACGATCTCGTCGTCGCCCTGGCCGCGCAGCACGAAGTACACCTTGCCCTGGTCCTGCGCCAGCGCCAGCAGCGCCGCGTCGTTCGGGTCCACGGCCAGCGTGACCGTCTTCGCTTTCTCGTTCGACGACGTGTCGTCGGGCCGGGTGGAGAGCGTCCCCGATGCCGTGTCGGTCTCGATGGGGTTGCCGTCCCTGTCCAGGCGCGTGACGGGCTTTTGCGTGGTCTGCGCCACGGCCAGCACCTCGACGTCCTGCAGCAGCGTCAACGCGCGCGGCGGCCCGTCGCCGTTCTGGTCTTCGATCACCACGATGACGTCGACGCGGTCGCCCGCGACGACCAGCCCGCCGACCAGCGTGTCCTCGTCGACCTCCAGCGCCGCCGCCCGCTTGCCCGGGGGCACGATGGCGCTCAGCGTCTTGTCGGCGTCGTCCTCGGACTGGCCCAGCTTGACGGCGGTGAACTGCTCGCCCTTGGCCATGTTCTGGCGGACCACGAGGCCGTCCAGCCCCTCGCGCGTGGTGAGCGCGCCCTCGACGATGCCGTTCACCGGCAGCGTGGCCAGTTGCAGCATGTCGCCCGAGATGCGGGTGCCGGCGCCGATCTCCTGGGAGGCGACGACGACGTCGACCGTATCGCCGAAGACCGCGCTCCCGCCGCCGCCGCCGTCATCGCCCAGGCCGCTGAGGGCGGCGAAGACCAGCACCGCCGCCAGTATCGCGAAGGTGACCGCGCCCATGAAGATGAGGCGGTTTTGCCGTTCCGGATTGGCCGAAGCAATCGTCCGTGCCATAGCTTCCTGTCCTTACT
>DATECV010000259.1:0-9309 GCA_035286725.1 Dehalococcoidia bacterium
CGTGACGATGACGCTGACATCGCCCGACTGTCCGATGGCGGACACGGTGGCGGAGGACGTGCAGAAGGCGCTGCTGGGGGTGACGGGGATCTCGCAGGCGGACATCGACGTCGTGACGCAGCCGGCGTGGTCGCCGGCGCGCATGTCGGAGGTCGCGCGGGTGGCGGTTGGGTGGTGATACCACTCAGTCGGGGTTTGTGCCGGCAACGATGATGTTGAGCGAGGCGTGCCACGTCCACGTCCTGCGGCCAGCATCGAAGTCCCGGAGTCGTGCGTCACGTTCGATCCGGACAAGCGCCAGGAGTTCGTCCTTCTCCAGATCTGAGAAGCCATGTTCCCGGTAGATGGCGCGCCAGGACCTCCAGCCACCTTCCACCACAGAAAGCTCGTGCTCTGCGACATCAATGAGGAAACGGCGGCGTGCGTCAGCGGGATAGCTGGTGTCGCTCGTTGAGAAGGGTGATGTGAATCCGCGCAGTTGCACGTCATGAAGGCCGGCCTGTTCAAGCAGGAGGGGCAGCCGCTCGACACGCCCCTCCCAGCCGTAACCAAGGGCCTTACGCTCGAGTGGATCCACAGAGTCGGACGTCAGATGCGACCAGCGTTCTCGGAGGGATCCGAGCCTCGCCCTCTCGTCTTCGGAGAATCCCGATGGCGGTTCACCAGGATGGCCGAAACTGGCACGAATCACCTCGATCGCCGAGATGACACCGCCGACTCGTGCGACACGCATTTGTTCCTTTAGCGCGGCCATGGGATCGTGGAGGACGGCGAGGAGCGTGTAACTCGTGCAAGCGTCGAGAGATCGCGCGGACACGGGCAAACTGTAGGCGTCGCCAACGACGTATGTAATGTTTGGCAGGTCCCCGCGACGGTCGTGTGCGTACTGCACGAACGGAGGCGTCGCGTCTATCGCCAGCATGCTTCCCGCGGGCATCGCCTCGGCAAGATGTCGTGCGAGGATCCCGGTGCCACATCCGATCTCCGCAACATGCGAATCGGGACGAATGCCGCAGTATCTGAGCAGCAACTCCCGCTCTTCTACCCGGAAGCGGAACCGTCGCGAAACCTCAAGTGTCTGTATGGATTGAACCGCACTCCAGTCCATACGACCTTGACTCCCTCGCAGCGTGCAACCACGATGCCGGCGTTACGCCGGGGCTGTCTGCCAAACGGAGCGCGGGCGCCCCTTTCGAGGCGCCCGCCATCTGCGGCCGGAGCTGGCCGCCGCTCCGTTCAGGTGGTGACCTTCCGCACATCGGCCCGGGTACCACGGCAGGCCGGCGCCGGCTGCCACTGGTTGGGCCAGTACTTCAGGTGGCCGTAGCCGCCGGCCAGGTGCAGCCACTTGATCATGCCGGGCTCGATGTCGGATGGGCCGTCCCAGTTGGGGAACTGGTAGGGCTCCCAGCCGTTGTACATGATGATCTGACCCGGCTGCGCGGAGGGCGAGAGCTTCAGCGGCGTGCGGTACGACCCCATGTCGTTGAACACCTCAACCACCTCGTTGTCGACGACGTCGCGAGCGGCGGCGTCGGAGGGATTCATGATGAGGTGCGGCTCGCCGCGGTGGGTCTGCAGCATCATCTTGTTGACGATGTTCGCGGAGTGAACGCTCCAGCGGTTGTGGCCGCTGGTGATCAGCAGGGGGTAGTCGCCGCCTGATTTCGGCGGATCCTTGTGACGGGGAAGCTGCTCATCGGCCTCGAAGAACCAGTCGTGGTCGATGTAGAACTGGGCACGTCGGGTGAGGGTGGGGTAGGGCCACTTCTTCTCGACGTGATCCCGGTACGGCGTGAAGGTGCTGTCTGGTTCGATCTCGCTGGCCTGGCCGAGAGCGCGGGCGTTCATGCCGAGCCCGGTGAAGCGGATGAAGCCCTTCTCGCGCACGGTCTCGAGGCTGGAGCCTTCTGGCAGGGCGCCGGTGATGATGGTGTCCTTGATCATCTCGTCCGCCATCGCATCTTCGGTCGGGTAGGCGTCGTTGCAGGAGTAGCGCTCGTACAGGTCGTCGAGGCGGCGTTCGACTCCGGCAGCGTCCTTGTAGGTGACGAGGCCACGGGCCTTCGCGCGCGAGGCGACGGCCTTCGAGAGCAGGCCGAAGATCTCGACCTCGTTCTTCGCCTCATCGATGGGAGGGATGACGCGATCGCAGAAGGTGAGGTTCAGCGTGTGGGTGCTAGGGATGCCGAAGCTGATCTTCTCGTACTGGGCGGCGATGGGCAGGACGTAGTCCGAGTGGAGAGCGGTCGCGCTCATGCGGTAGTCCATGGTGGCGATGGTCGTGAGCTTGGGCCACAGGTTCGTGAGCAGCATTTTCCGGCCACCGCGCGTACGGCGCAGCGCGTTGCCGCCGCACTCGATGAAGACGCGCGGCTCGGGGTTCTTGTCGGGCACGCCGGCCCACCAGCCCTTCTCGAGCGACTCGTTGTAGTAATCGTCGAAGGGGCGCGGCATATCGGCGTCGTTCCAGTCGGCGCGGTTCCAGGTCTTGTCGTAGCCGGCGTGGTTGTACCAGAGGAAGACGGGCGGGACCCAGCCGGTCTTTCCGCCGTTGGCCGAGCGCTTGGTGAACTCGATCGTGGCCATCTCCTGGGTCATGGTGGGGTCTTCCGCGCGGATGCCGGCGACGAAGCCCTGGTAGCCGTTGTACAGCGCCTTGGTCACCTCGGGGCCGGCGGCGGGCTTGGCGGCTCCCATGAGCCAGCCATCAAAGAGCGCGGCGAGCCAAGCCTGGACGCCGGTGCCCTTCTTGCCCCAGTTGCCGGTGAGGGCGAGCAGGAGGAGCTGCGAACGCTCGATGAGGTCGCCGTGGTAGTACTTGCCGGCGTTGTTGAGGCTGCCCAGCGTCTTGGTGCGGCCGTGGGCGACCTTCCGCGCGATCTCGCGGATCGTGGCGGCCTCGATGCCGCAGATCTCGGCGGCCTTCTCCGGCGTGTAGTCGGCGAGGCGCGCGATGGCGCGCTCGTACACGGGGCGAGCGGTGACGGTGGAGCCGTCCTTCAGCTTGACCGCGACGGAGCCGCTGAGCGCGGGGTCGACGGCGCCGAGGGCGAGCGTGTCGCGGGGGGCCGGCGCGATGGCGCCGGTGGTGGCGTCGAGCCAGAAGAACTGCTCGGGGTGGCCGTCCTCGCGCAGATCCGTTTCGACGAGGAAGCGCTGGTTGTCGTCGCGCACGAGGAGGGGGAGGTCGGTCTGTTCCTTGACGAAGACCTCGTTCACGAGCCCTTCCTCGATGACGGTGGCGGCCATGCCGAGGGCGAGCGCGGCATCGGTGCCGGGCTTCACGGGGAGGTAGTAGTCGGCGTGCATCGCGGAGGGCGAGTAGTCGGGCGCGACGGTGACGATGGTGGCGCCACGGTAGCGCGCCTCGGTTATGTAGTGCTGGTGGGGGATCCGCGTGTAGGCCGGGTTCGAGAACCAGATGAAGAAGACGTCGGCGTGGAACCAGTCGTCGATGCTGCTGACCGGGTCGAATTTGCCGTAGGTGAGGTAGTGGCCGGGCGAGAAGTCGTTCATCTCGGCGTTGAGGTCGGTGGTGAGGCCGCCGATGAGGCTGTAGAAGCGGGTGCGACCGGTAACGCCCCAGGTGCTCATGTTGCAGCCGGAGAGCGCGATCATAGACTCCGGCCCCTGCTCCTGGATGCCGTCGATGATGCCGTCTGCGATCTCCTCGCAGGCCTGCTGCCAGGAGATGCGCTCCCACTTGCCGGAGCCGCGCTCACCGACGCGCCGGGCGGGGAAGTGGAGACGCTCGCCGCCGGCGATGGTGGAGCTCCAGCCGGCGCCCTTCTGGCAGCCCATGGGGTTCATGTCGGGCACGCCCTGCTCGATGACGGGCAGCGTGCCCGCCTGCTCCTCCCAGACGATCTCGCCGTTGCGCGTGTAGACGCGGTAGGGGCAGTTGCCGGGGTAGCAGTCGATGCAGTGGCTGCCCCAGGTGACCTTGTCGTAGGAGAAGCGGTCGCGATACTTCGACTCGGTCGCCTGGCGGCCGAGGACGGTGGACGACGACTGCGCGGGCATAGTACCTCCGTCGGGAGGCCGGTCCCCGTCATCGTCGTGCGGAGGGGGGACGGGAACAAGTGCCGGTTATCAGGTCGGCCGGGCCATATGGCCCGCGCCGATGCGCCTGGTGGCCCGTCCGGCGCGACCCATCGGCTCTACCAGCGGCGGCGGCAGCGCCGGAAACTCAGATCGCTGTGACGAACGTGATTCGCATCATCGGGCGATCGGGATCCGGGAAGACGACGCTACTGTGCGAAGTGGTGCGGCTGCTGGCGGAGAGCGGGCTGCGAGTCGCGGTGTTCAAGCACGCGCACCACAGCGTGGACCTGGACCGGAAGGGGAAGGACTCGTTCCGGTTCGCGGCGGCGGGGGCGGCGTTCGTGACCGTTGTATCGCCCGAGAAAGTCGCGGCGTTCGAGGCGGTCACGACCCGTGAGCCGACGCTGGACGAGCTGCGAGCGCGGGTCCCGGGGGGCATCGACCTGATCCTGACCGAGGGGTTTCACGCGGGCGACACGCCGTATTTCCTGCTGCTGGACCCAGCGATGGAGCCGGACGAACGGGAGCACCAGGGCGAGTTGCTGGGCATCATCGGCGGCGCACGCACCGGGACGGGGGCGATGTTCGACCGGACGGACCCTGCCGGCGTGGCGCGCTGCATCATGGCGTATCTGGCGCGGAAGACCGGCGGCGACGGGGAGCTGGACGCGCTGCTGGACGAGGCTGCGGCGTATCACGGGCATCTTTGCCCGGGGCAGCTGCTGGGCGTACGGCTGGCGATGCTGGGGTGTCGGAGCGTTGGCGTGGAGCAGCCGCGGTCATCGAAGAAGCTCATCGTGTGGGTGGAGACGGACCGGTGCGGCGCGGATGCGGTGCAAACAGTCACGGGATGCAAGCTGGGCAAGCGCACGCTGAAGCACGTCGACAACGGGAAACTGGCAGCGACGTTCCTGAACACGGAAACGGGGGAGGCGGTGCGCGTCCTGGCGCGCGCCGACTCTCGCGAGCGGGCTGCGGAGGCGTTTCCAGGAATGGAGCGGCACGCCGCGCAGATGGAGGCGTACGGCACGCTTCCGGAGGAGGCGCTGTTCGCGGTCGAGCGCGTCTCGGTAACGCTGGGCGAGCTTGACCGGCCGGGGAAGCCGCTGGTGCGGGTTACGTGTACGGCGTGCGGCGAAGAAGTGAGCGACGGCCGTCACGTGGAGGGCGACGACGGGCCCTTGTGCCGTTCGTGCGCGGGGGGAGCATATTACGTCCGCCTGGACGGCGGCGGCGTGAAAACGGAGGCGCCATGGTAACGGCGGTGCGCGTATCGGCGAGCGACGAAGCGCTGCTGGACCCGGAGGGCGCGGGGTGGCGCGGGATCGCGCTGGAGCGGATCGAGCTGGACCCGACA
Organism: Dehalococcoidia bacterium; assembly: GCA_035286725.1. Taxonomy (GTDB): domain Bacteria; phylum Chloroflexota; class Dehalococcoidia; order DSTF01; family JACRBR01; genus JACRBR01. Next base: position 5,405 of record DATECV010000259.1, read on the forward strand.
CCGATCGTGCTGCAGCCATCGGAGTACGTGCAGACGAAGTGGAAGCCGCTGGGGCACGGCGGCACGCCGGAAGTCCGGGTGGCGGCCGCGCACAATGGCACGGCGATCTACTTCCGGCTGGAGTGGGACGACGAGACGGACAACAGCCAGCCCAAGGACATGGCGGACTTTCCGGACCAGGCGGGAGTGATGCTGCCGATCAAGGACGACGCACCCATCTCCGAGATGGGACTGCCGGACAAGCCCGTGAACATGTGGCTGTGGCGGGCCGACCTGGAAGCGCCGCTGTACGTGACGGCGACGGGGCGCGGGGCGACGGTGCGCCAGCCTGAAACGCCGCTGTCCGGACGGGGAAGATGGAGCGAGGGCGTCTGGCGCGTGGTGGTATCGCGGCCGTTCAACGTATCGCTGCCGGCCGGGCTGGTGGTACCGCTGGCGCCGGGGGTGAGCCACAAGTGCACATTCGCGGTGTGGCAGGGCGCGGCGAAAGAGCGCGGCGGCCTGAAAGCCTTTCAACCCGTATGGCAACCACTGGAGGTAGAGCGATGACGCTTGCGCCGGCCATCGAGATCGACGAGGCGACGGCGGCGCGCTTCGCCATGTACCACATGTTGACGGACGCGCTGGAGTTCCCGACGCGCGCCTTCTGGGAAGACGTGGGGTGCGGGATGTTCGCCGACGGCGTGCGGGCTCTGGTGGAGGGGCTGCCGTACGGGCTGGGGAACGGACAGGCGCTGGATGGGCTGGCCGACGGCGGGGCCGAGTATATCGACTTCCAGGCGGAGTACATCCGGCTGTTCGACGTGGGTGTGGCGCGCCCCCCGTGTCCGCTCTACGGCGGCGAGTGGGGGATGCCGCGGCGCCGTTCGATGGAAGACGCGCTGCGGTTCTACGGATACTTCGGGCTGAAGATGAACGACGAGGCACGGGAGCTGCCGGACCACGTGACGGTGCAACTGGAGTTCATGCAGGTGATGACGCACGCCGAAGGGGAAGAGCGCGCCCGGGGGACGGAGCCGACGCCAATGCTGCGCGCGGAGCGAGACTTCCTGCAGCGCCACCTGGCGCGGTGGTGGCCGCTGCTGCGGAAGAAGATCGGGAGCCAGCAGCCGTCCGCGTTTTACGACGCGTTGACGGCACTGACCGAGGCGTTCGTCGTCGCCGACCATGCATACGTGCGGCAGCTTGCCGCAGCCGGATGAGCGAAGCGCCCGGGGGCTACGACGCTCTCGGCGGGCGCATGGACGGCGGCACCTTGAGGAAGCTGTACGTCTGCAAGGTGAAGAGCGGGCGCGACCACTTCACGCGGACCTTGAGCCGCCGGCGCAGCATCGCCGTGTAGGGGTTGGCGAGGCCGACCAGCGCCTCCGTCTGCAACTTCAGGGGCCCAGTGATCGCGCCGTCGAGATCGGCGTCGAAGCCGTTCTTGATCACGATGCCGTCGTCCTGGAAAGCCAGCGTGACAAGGGCCTCGGGGTCGGTCGAGTAGAGGCCGAGCTTGCCGTGGATCGCCGCGGCGGCCCGGGCCTTTCCCGGATCCTCGGCGGCGATGTCCTCGATGTGCTTCTTGAGGAGGCGGGCGAGCACGTTGGCATCGTCCTCGCCATCGACCAGGGTGACGGCGAGCGCCTGGGCGGGCGCGACATCGACGGTGGCGGTCTGGTTCACGTTCATCCTCCTGCCGGGGGGCGGCTTATGCTTTCTCGATCTCGACGCGCTGGGCGCGGGGCGTGTGGCTGGGCTGGCCGAGGATGGGCCGGAAGCTGAGGTGCCCGTATCCGCCCAGCATGTGCAACGGCTTGAAGGCACCGGTCACGACGGTCTGGCTGCTCTGCCAGCCCTCGAACTGATAGGGCTCCCACGCGTGATAAATGACGGCCTGGCCCACCTGGATGGCTGGTGACGGTTTCGCGAGGGCCTTGAACTTGCCAACCTCGTTGCGGACCCAGACCAGATCGTTGTCGGCGATCCCACGTTCGAGGGAGTCGCGCGCGCTGATGTACACAACGGGCTCGCCTCGTTGGAGGTTGAGCAGCGTCTTGTTGGCGCGGAAGATGGCGTGGATGCTGTGGCGGGTGTGCCCGCCCGTGAGCTCCAGCGGGAAGTCGCCGCCGGACATGGGGTTCTCTTTGTGGACGGGCAACCCTTCGCCGGCTTCGAGATACCAGGGGTGGTCGAGGTAGAACTGCTGCCGTCCGGTCAACGTCGGCCACGGCTCCTTGCCTTCGACGAACCACTTCAGCGGGGCCAAGGCCTCGCCCTCTTCCAGGTCCGAACAAATGGCGGTGATGGGCCCGTAGCTGCCCGTCGACTTCACCCGCATCGCACCCTTCTCCGCCAGCTCGTCCCAGGAGACCCCGCTCAGGGGCTGGGACATGCTTACGGAAACGTTGAGCGCCTTGGTGTCGTCACCTTCGTTGAATTCGCCCTGCAGGCTCCAGTCGTCATAGATGCGGCTGAGATCGTGCGTGCGGCCGATGGCGTCGACGTACGGCGCCTCTTCGCGCTGGCGGGCGCGTTCCTGGATCTTCATGGCGAGGCGGGCCATGATGTCGAACTCCTTCGCCGACTCGAACAGCGGATCGACAGCGGCATCGCCCACGCAGATGTACGGGACGTAGCTCTGGCTGAACTTGATGCCGGACTTCTCGTGCCAGCCGGCGGCGGGCAGGATGATATCGGACTGCATGGCCGAGCTGGACATGCGGAAGTCCCAGTTCACGATGAGCTCGAGACTCTCCCACAGACCCTCGCGGATGATGTGGGGAGCGGGCCAGCGCCGGAGTGGGTTCATGCTCGTAAACAGCATCATCCTGGGCTTGGGGCCCACGGGCATCCAGCCGTTGTCGAACGACTCCTTCGCGTATTCCGAGACGGGTTTCGGCAACGCGGGATCGTGATACGCCATGTTGTCGACGACTTTGCGATAGCCCTCGTCGTGCGCGTACAGCCAGGCCATCGTCGGCCTGGTTGTAGTAAACCGCGGGGCCATCGTCTTCATCATGTTCTCGATGTCGCGGACCTTGGGCCGCTCCGCGCCGGCCTGGCCGATCATCCCAAGCTGGTTCTTGTCGTAGTTCAGGGGGATGTTCCACCACGCACCGATGCGAAGACCGCCGCCCTGCTTCCCGGTGTGGCCAGCCAGCGCGGAAATCAGGATCATCGAGCGCTGGAAGAGGTCCATGTGATAGTGCTTGCAGGATCCCCACGAGGCGAAGATGGAGGCCGCATTCGCGCCGGCGAAGTCGCGCGCGACCTTCCGGATCGTGTCGGCGTGGACGTTCGTGATCGACTGTACCTTCTCGGGCGTGTAGTCCTCAAGTTCCTTCAGCAGGCGCATCCAGAGCGGGCGCACGGTCACCTTCTTGCCATCGGCCAGGGTGGCGGTGTACTCGCCTTCGAGGGCGGGGACGACACCTTCGAGCTCGATGGAGGCTGTCGCATGGCCAAGGCTGCCGGGCGCCTCCGCGAGCTTCTTGAGCTTGGGATCCCAGAAGTAGAAGGTGGATTCGCTGCCGTCGGCCTGAAGGTCGGACTGCCGGAGGAATCGCCCGTTATCCTCGCGGACAAGCAGCGGAAGGTCCGTCTGCTCGCGGACATAATCAAGCTTGCAGAGGCCTTCGCTCACCATGACGGCGGCCATCCCCAGGGCGAATGCCGCATCTGTCGCGACGCGGAGGTTCACCCACAGATCGGTGTGCATCGCGGAGGCGTTGTAGTCGGGCGCGACGAGCACGACCTGGGCGCCGCGATATCGCGACTCGAGCATGTAGTGAGCATCAGGAATGCGTGTGTACGCCGGGTTCCCGAGCCAGATCATGATGTAGTCGGAGTTCATGTAGTCGTCTGAGGTCCCGTCGGCGTTAAAGAGGCCCCATGTTTGAATGGCGCCCATGGGCAGGTCG
>DATECV010000260.1:0-9723 GCA_035286725.1 Dehalococcoidia bacterium
CCGGGGGACATCCTCGGGGTGGTGGCGGATCGCCCAGTCCGTGCGACAGAGCGCCATGTGCGCGACGTACGCCCGCAGCACGTGCGGCTCGACGAGCGCCTCGACCCGATCCCAGATCTCCTGGCCGTGACCGTCGAGGTCGAACGCGAACGCCACCAGGTCGTAGCGGTGATCGCCCCAGCACGCACCCTCCCAGTCGACGATCCCGGTGAGCGTGCCGTCATCGAGGGCGAGCACGTTGTCGGTGTGCAGGTCGAAGTGGACGAGCCCGCTCGCCGGGAACCATGACGGCTCGGCGTCGGCGCCGATCGACTCGACCAAGTCGATGATGCGCCGGGCGCGATCGGAGTGCGCCCGGAGCGAGTCGTGCTGCGCCCAGCCATCCTCGCCGGCCGTGAGGGTGTGGATCACGAACTCACCCCACCCCTGCAGCGCTGGTGCCGGCCGTGGACCGACGATGCCGGCTGCGGCGCTGACGCACTCGATCATCCGGTCGACCAGCCGCGGCGGCCAGATCGGGAACGATCGTCCCGGCAACACCTGCTGTGCGGAGAGCGTCCACCCGTCGACGGCGCGCATGAACGGGTACTCGGGCACGGGCACGCCACGCGAACGCAGCACGTCGAGTGCGGGCAGGAGCACCGCATAGCGGTCGGCCACGCCCTCGTCGGCGAACCACTTCAGCACGACGCGCTCGCCATCGGCAGAGATGGCGAACCACGCGCCGCCCGACTCGCCCCCGGGTACACGGCCCTCCAGCTGGAAGCCGAGGGCGCGCAGCTGCTCCGCGTTCACGAACAACTCCGGATGTGCTCGCAGCACGAATCTGACCGCCCGGCGTGCCGCCGAGCTACTCCTGCAGTCCCAATCATCTCGGTCGTCTGCGACCTGCGGTTAGAAGGACCGCTGCGGGCGGAAATAGACCGCCGATGTTACTGCCATGTTGCTGCCCAAATGATCGTGACACTATGGTACGAGACGCAACGGAACGGGACATAGCCCAAACACACAAGTACGAAACGACACGCTGTAGTTCGTGAAAGGGCTCAGCGGGACCGACCCAATCGTCCTCCAAAACCGCCGGTCGGGGGTTCGAGTCCCTCCACCCGTGCCATTCCTCCATCACCCCGCCCCGTGGCACCGCCTGACCTTCTGCCCGCTCCCGCACGGGCATGCATCGTTACGGCCCGCACGCGACTCCATGGACGAAGGCTACACCGGGACCCTGGACAAGCTCGCCGAGTACCTGGCGAAGGTCTGAACAGAGAGAAGATCAGACGGCATCGACGATCAGCCTCCTGCCAGTTCGTGTCAGCAGTGATCGCGCCTGCTCGGGCGGCTGAGTCTGTTGTTTCGTTTTTCGTAACACGAAACCGTGGTGGAGGGTGCGGCGGCCTGCAAGACTGATCGGGAGGCGCGCACGCCGCCCCACCCCTGACGCCCACGCCCATCAAGAAAGGCATGGGGCGCTCGTGACGGTTAGACCGTCCGCCCCACGCCGCGAAGACAGGAGCACCCCCTTGAAGACACTCGCCCACCTTTGCTATCGACGCCGGCGCTTCGTCGTCCTCGGCTGGATCGGACTGCTTGTCGCCGTCTTCGGCGCCTATGCGTTGTTCGCGGGCGAGTACCGGACGGAGTTCAGGCTCCCCGGGTCGGAGAGCCAGGCGGCCGTCGACCTGCTCGAGGAGCGCGGCGTCAGCGAACGCACCGGCTTCTTCGGCCAGGTCGTCTTCAGGGTGGACCAGGGCGTCCTCGACCCGGCCGTGCGCGAGAGGATGGAGGCGTTCTTCGCCGACATCGAGGGCGGTGTCGAGGGCGTCGAAGTTGTCAGCCCGTACGGACCGGATAACGCCTACCAGATCTCGGACGACGGCAAGACCGCCTACGCCGAGATCAACTTCTCTGATCGCGGCAACGAGGAGTACGCGGACGACGCCAAGATCATCAAGGACCTGCACGAGCAGATCAACGTCCCTGGGCTTCAGGTCGAACTTGGCGGCTTCATCTTCTCAGAGCAGCCGGACTTCTCCAGCGAGCTCGTCGGTATCGCCGCCGCCGTGATCATCCTCATCATCGCATTTGGTTCACTCCTTGCGATGGGCCTGCCCATCCTCACCGCTCTCTTCGGCATCGGTTCCGGCAGCGCCCTCATCGGGCTCGTGACGAACGTCCTCGACGTGCCGGAGTTCACGACCGCCGTCGCCGCCATGATCGGCATCGGCGTCGGTATCGACTACGCCCTCCTCATCGTGACGCGCTACCGCCAGTCCCTCCACGACGGGCTACAGCCGGAGGATGCCGTCGTCGTGTCGATCGAAACGTCGGGGCGGGCGGTGCTCTTCGCTGGTCTCACGGTTGTCATTGCGTTGTTTGGCATGTTCATGATGAACCTCGAGTTCATGCGCAGCATCGCGATCAGCGCATCCCTCGCCGTGTTCATGACCATGCTCGCGGCCCTGACCTTGCTGCCCGCCTTGCTCGGCTTCTGCGGGCGCAACATCGACCGCCTCGGCCTGCCGCACCGCAAGGCTGCCGAAGGCAAGGACACCAGTTCGTTCTGGTACCGGTGGAGCCGGCTCATCCAGAAACACCCCTGGCCCGCCTTCGTCCTCAGCGTCGCGCTGCTCGTCGTGCTCGCCCTGCCCATCTTCTGGCTCCGCCTGGGCTTTGGAGACGCCGGGAACATGCCCCAGGACGACACGACACGGAAGGCGTTCGACATCGTCGCCTCGGGCTTTGGGCCCGGCTACAACGGCGCGATCCTCGTCGTCGCGGACACCCCCAACGGCGATGCCGACACGGAGACGTTGGGGCGGCTCAAGACGGCGATTGAAGGGACGGAAGGCGTCGAGTCGGTGACCGATCCGCAGTCGATGGCGGACGGCACCGTCCACCTCTTCAACGTGTATCCGACGACCGCGCCGCAGGACAAAGAAACCACCGACCTCGTCAACCGCATCCGCGACGAAGTGATCCCGGCCGTCGTCAACGGTGACACGCCCGTGATCCGGCTCACCGGCGACACGCCCTTCGTCGTCGACTTTGCCGAGTACATCACAAGCCACCTGCCCCTGTTCGTTGGCGCGGTGCTGGTGCTGTCGTTCCTCCTCCTCACCACGGTCTTCCACAGCATCGTCGTCGCCGCGAAGGCCGTGGTCATGAACATGCTCTCCATCGCCGCCGCGTTCGGGGCCCTGGTCGCCGTCTTCCAGTGGGGCGTCGGCGACCACCTCATCGGCCTTGGCCGCGAGGGACCCATCGAGGCATGGGTGCCAATGATGCTCTTCGCGATCGTCTTCGGCCTCTCGATGGACTACGAGGTGTTCCTCCTCACTCGCGTCCGCGAGGAGTACGACCGCACCGGCGACAACGCGCAGGCCGTCGCCGATGGTCTGGCTGCCACCGGCCGCGTCATCTCCGCTGCCGCCGCCATCATGGTCTGCGTGTTCGGCGCGTTCATCCTCGGCGAGGGCCGCGATCTCAAGCTCCTTGGATTCGGCCTCGCCTTCGCCATCCTCGTCGACGCCACCGTCGTACGCCTCGTGCTCGTCCCCGCCTTGATGGAGTTGATGGGCGAGTGGAACTGGTACCTGCCGTCGTGGCTTCGCTGGCTGCCCACCCTCCGCGTCGATGCCGAAACCGCCGTCCGCCCCCGCGGCCCTGTGCTGACACCACAGACGGGTGGCGGTGGCGACTGATCGTGTTCGCACGCAGGACCGGACGAACCCGGCGGCAACGGCCGCATCAACAGTTCATAAGGCCGCCGCGTGCGCACCCACACCCGCCCGCGCCCGTACCCCCGTACGCCCGTACCCCGTACGGACAGGTCTTTAGACCTGTCCTGTCCTGCGGGCGGCGGTACAAAAGAAACTGCGCGAAGTTCAAACAGATGCCCCCGCACGGACGGGTCTCTTCGAAGAGCGGACCTGTCCCGCGGGTGACGCACTCACGCGCCGACGCACCGAAAGGCGCATTCCGCAATGACCGATCGATTTGCCGCGTGCGCACCCACACCCGCCTACCCCCGTACCCCCGTACGGACAGGTCTTCAGACCTGTCCTGCGGGTGGTGGCATAAAAGAAACTGCGCGAAGTTCAAACAGATGCCCCCGCACGGACGGGTCTCTTCGAAAAGCGGACCTGTCCTGCGGCCCACAGCGTTCGTGATCCGACGCGCTTCGGTCTCCTGCCCAGAAGGAATTTCGCGAATGTGATCCGGCCCGCTTGGAGTTCGCGCGCCCTCACGCGTACGCTCGTCCCTGCACAGCTCCGGGCAATCTCGATGCGATCTACGGAGGTTGCGAAAACTGCAACTTGCACTCAAGGTTCAAGCGAGGAGGCCGGCGAAGACTTGCCGAAACGAACAGAATTGCCGAGCAAACTCACCCGGACGTGCCGGGCTGATCATTGTCGACGGGGACCCTCCCTGACCCGGCCAGAAAAGACGAAAACTGCGGAGCAAACTCACTTGGAGTAGCCCATGAGGCTCACTGGGTCCAGCCCGTAAAACCGAAAACTGCCGAGCAATTGAATCTGAAAGGAGCAGCGCCACTGACAAGCTGACAAGCTGACAGGCTGACAGGCTGACAAGCTGACCCGCTGACAGGCTGACCCGCTGACAAGCTGACGGGCTGCCGCGCCGTCTAGCCCGCCTTCGCCGAAAGGTACGCCACGATGTTGTCCAGCGTCGTCATCTTCGGATAGTCCGCCTCCGGGATGTCGATCCCAAGTTCGGCATCGATCGCGATCAGGAAATTCAGCGCGTCCATCGAGTCGATGTCGATCTGGTCGCGGATGCGCTTGTCCGGCTTCAGCGCCGCCATGTCGGCCTCCGGCGCCACGTCGCCCAGCAATCGTAATACGGTCGTGCGGATCTCGGTCTCGGTCATAGCGTTGATGGCTCCTGCAACAGGCGGTCCAGCGCCGCCAGGAACACGCTCCCCCGGTGCCCGTCGACCACCCGGTGGTCCGCCGTCAGCGTCGCCACAATCGTCGGTCGCACCGCGATGGCTCCATCCACCGGCACCACCCGGTCCGTCAGCCGCCCGAACCCGACCAGCGCGACCTGTGGCGGATAGATCAGCCCGTACACCGCCTCGGCCCCCGTCTCGCCCAGGCTCGTGATCGTGATCGTCGGGTCAGCGATCTCGGAGCTCCGCAGCGATCCCGCCCGCGCTCGCTGCACCAGGTCGCGGAAACTCGACATAAGTTGAGTCAGGCTCAGCGTGTCCGCGTCGTGGATCGCCGGTGCCACCAGCCCCCCGCCCCGAAGCGAGATCGCGATCCCGGCGTGGATCCGTTCGCGGGGCTCCGGATGGTCGCCGGCCCAGACCGCGTTCAGCTCCGGTACCTCCCGCAACGCCAGCGCCACCGCCTTCAGCAGCACCACGCCGTACAGCAGCCGCTCCGCGATAGGGCGCCGCTCGTTCTCCTCCCGCAGCCACGCCACCGCCTGCGTCATGTCGATCGTCGAGCTGATGTGGAAGTGCGGGATCTCCCGTGCCGACCGGCTCATCGCCGCCGCGATCGCCTGCCGCATCCTTGCCTGCCGCTCCGCCGCCGCGGGCACGGCCGTCGGCGCCTCGCGCGGGGCGTGCGCCGCCGCCAGCACGTCCTTCCGCTGGATCCGCCCCTCCGGTCCCGTTCCCACCACCGCGGCCAGGTCCACACCCAGCTCGCGTGCCAGCTCCCGCGCAGCAGGCGATACTGGTGCTGCTCCCGCCGTCGCGCTCACCACCCGCCGCGCCGCCTTCGGCGCGGCGCTCGGAGCCGGCCTTGCGGCCAGTGCCGGAGCGGACGCTGGCGACACTGGCTGTGCTCCCGGGGCGGCACCCTCCTCCCGGATCACTGCCAGCGGCGTCCCTACCGGCACCTTCTCGCCCTCCCGCACCAGCAGCGTCTCGATCACCCCGTCGAGGAACACCTCTACCTCGATGTCAGCCTTGTCCGTTTCCACCTCCGCGATGATGTCGCCGCGCGCCACGCGGTCGCCCGCCTGCTTCCGCCACGCGACCAGCGTGCCCGCCTCCATGTCCGCGCCCAGGATCGGCATCACGAACTCTGCCATCAGCGGACCATCTCTCGCACGGTCTCGACCACCGTCTCCGCGCGCGGCAATGCCGCGTCTTCCATGTGCTTCGCGTACGGCGTCGGCACCTCCGCCCCGCACACCCGCTGCACCGGCCAGTCCAGCGCGTTGAACGCGCGCTCCATGATCTGCGCCGACACCTCTCCGGCCAGGCTCCCCGTCCGCCACGCCTCGTCGACGATCACCGCTCGATGCGTCTTCACCACGGATGCGACCACCGTCTCCATGTCGAGCGGCCGCAGCGTTCGCAGGTCGATGACCTCCGCCTGCACGCCCTCGTCGGCCAGCGTCTCCGCCGCGGTCATCGCCTTGGGCAGCGACCCTCCGGACGCCACCAGCGTGACGTCGGTGCCCTCTCTCCGTACTGCCGCGCACCGGATGTCGCAGGCACCGGCCCTCTCGTCGATCTCGTCCTCCATCGGATACAGCGTCGCGTGCTCGAAGATGAACACCGGGTCGGGCTCCCGCAGCGCCGCCAGCAGCATTCCTCGCGCATCAGCGACCGTCGCCGGTGCCAGAACCCGGATGCCCGGGATGTGCGCGTACCAGCCCTCCAGGCTGTGCGAGTGCTGCGCTGCCAGTTGGCGCCCTCCGCCCGTCGCCATCCGCACCACCAGCGGGATGTTGAACTGCCCGCCGGACATGTACCGCAGGGTCGCTGCGTTGTTCAATACCTGGTCCATCGCCAGCAGGCTGAAGTTCACCGTCATGACTTCCACGATCGGCCGCATCCCGTTCAGTGCCGCCCCGATCCCCGCACCCACGAACGTCGACTCGGAAAGCGGCGTGTCCCGCACGCGCTCCTCCCCGAACTCCGCCAGCAACCCGTGGCTCACCGCGAAGGCGCCGCCATACCGCCCAACGTCCTCGCCCATCAGGAACACGCTCGGGTCCGCGGCCAGCGCCTCGCGCAGCGCCGAGCGTACGGCTTCGCGATAGGTCATGCGTTGCATCACGTCACTCGCTCATTACGTACCGCTCGAGGTCCTCGACGGCCTCCCACGGCCCCGCCTCGGCCTCCGCCACCGCCACATCGATGAACGCCCCCACCCGCTCGTCGATCGCGGCCTGTTCGTCATCCGTGAGCAGCCCCCATCCGCGGAGCCGCTCCTCGAACAGCGTTATCGGATCGCGCTCCTTCCATCGCTCGATCTCCTCCTTCGCCCGATACAGGTCCGGATCCGACATCGAGTGCGCGCGGAAGCGGTACGTCTCGAACTCCAGCAGTCGTGGCCCGCTCCCGCCGCGTACGGCGCCGGCCGCGGCCCGAGTTGCCGCCTCTACCGCCAGGACGTCCATCCCGTCGACCGTCTCCGACGGTACGCGGTACGAGGCCGCCTTCACCGCGATCCGCGTCTCCGATTCCGAGCGCTCCAGCGCCGTGCCCATCGCGTACAGGTTGTTCTCGCACAGAAACAGCACCGGTAACTGCCACAGCTCGGCCAGATTCAGCGACTCGTGGAACTCCCCTTCCGCCACCGCTCCTTCCCCGAAGAAACACGCGGTCACGCGGTTCAGGCCACGCATCTTGTCCGCCAGCGCCAGCCCCACCGCGATCGGCAGCCCGCCACTCACGATCGCATAGCCGCCGTAGAATCGTCGGCTGGCGTCGAAGAAGTGCATCGAGCCGCCCCGGCCTCGGCTGCAGCCGTTCGCCTTCCCATACATCTCCGCCATCAGCGCTCCGGGCGGCATCCCGCGCGCGAGCGCGTGTCCGTGGTCGCGGTACGTCGCGACGATCGCGTCATCGCCCGTAAGGGCCTGCATCGCACCGACCGCCACCGCCTCTTCGCCGATGTACAGGTGAAGGAAACCGCGGATCTTCCCCGCCTGGTACGTCTCGGCCGCCTTCTCCTCAAATCGGCGGATCCGGAACATCTCCTCCAACAGCAACAGTGCATGGTCGCGTTCGGGCGGCTGCGCAGAGGGAGCCGATACGGCCGGTTCGCTCACTTCATCTCCTCCAGCGTGGAAGTATCGCCCTCCGGAAGGCCCAGTTCGCGCGCCTTTAGCAGCCGGCGCATGATCTTCCCGCTGCGCGTCTTCGGCAACGAAGCCACGAACTCGATCTCCTTCGGAGCCACGGCCGCGCCCAGCCGTTTGCGCGCGAACGCCAGCAGGTCGCGTCGCAGCGCGTCACTCTCCTCGTATCCCTGCTTTATCGACACGAACGCCTTCACGATCTCCATCGCCACCGGGTCTGGCTTCCCGATCACGCCCGCCTCCGCGACCGCCTCGTGCTCCAGCAGCGTGCTCTCGACCTCGAACGGACCGATAAGATGCCCGGACGTCTTGATCACGTCGTCGGCTCGCCCCACGAACCAGAAGTACCCGTCTTCATCCCGCCGTGCGAGATCTCCCGTGAGGTAGTAGCCCCCCGCAAAGCACTTCTGGTACCGCTCCGGTTCGTTCCAGTAGCCGCGGAACATCGATGGCCATCCCGGCCGCAGCGCAAGTTCCCCATCCATGCCCGGCTCGATGACCGCCTCGACGCCGCCGTCATCGGTGCGCCGGACGATCGCTGCCTCGATCCCCGGCAGTGGCCGTCCCATCGATCCCGGGCGGATCTCCATCGAGGCGAAGTTGGCGATCATGATCCCGCCGGTTTCGGTCTGCCACCAGTTGTCGTGGAACGGCAACCCGAACGCCTCCTGCCCCCACACAACCGCCTCAGGATTCAGCGGCTCCCCCACGCTCGCCAGGAACCGGAGCGAGCTCGTGTCGTAGCCCCGCGCGATGCCGGCGCCCGACTTCATCATCATGCGGATCGCGGTCGGCGCCGTGTACCACACGTTGACCCGCTGCTCCTGGATGATCCGATACCACCGGTCCGGGTCGAAGTCCCCCTCATCGATGATGCTCGTCACGCCGTTCGTCAGCGGTGCTATGATCCCGTACGACGTGCCCGTCACCCATCCGGGGTCGGCCGTGCACCAGTAGACGTCGTCGTCGTGCAGGTCCAGCGCCAGTCGCCCCGTCGTGTGGTGCGCCACGACCGCCTCGTGTACGTGCAACGCGCCCTTCGGCGTGCCCGTCGTGCCACTCGTGAAGTGCAGAAGTGCCGGATCTTCGGGCGCCGTCGCGGCCGTCTCGTACGCCGAACTCGCCGCCTCCATCATGCTCGCCAGGTCGTGCGTGCCAGGCGCATCCGTTGACGATCGGTCGTCGCCGACCAGCAGCACATGCTCAAGCCCGGGCAGCCGTTCGCGAAGCTGCGCCACCTTGCGCTCGTACAGCGACGCCGTCGTCACCAGCACCTTCGCGCTGCCGATGTTGAGTCGGGCGAACACCGGCTCGGGCCCGAATGCGGAGAAGAGCGGGCAGAACACCGCCCCAAGCTTCAGCGTGGCAAGCGCCGCAACGTACAGCTCCGGCACGCGGCCAGCCAGCGCGAAGACACGGTCGCCCTTCGCTACGCCCAGCGTGGCCAGCACGTTGGCGAAACGGTTCGTGAGGTCGCGCATGCGCCCGTACGTAAAGTCCTCGATGTCGCCGTCTTTGCTGATCCAGCGAAGCGCCACCCTGTTACACCGAGGCCCCACCGCGTGTCGGTCGATTGCTTCGTGCGCGATGTTCAGCCTGCCGCCAGGCAGCCCGTCCAATGCCGCCCGCGCCTCGTCCCAGGAAAACGCG
>DATECV010000261.1:0-3610 GCA_035286725.1 Dehalococcoidia bacterium
CTACGTGCATGGCTTCTCCCAATGACCGGCGATCGCTAACAGCTAACAGCTAACAGCTAACAGCTAACAGCTAACGGCTAACCAGCTAACCACTAACCAACGCTTTCCCTTCCCTCCCACGTGAGCGGCCGCTCCCATGTCCTGCCGGGAGCGGCCGTTCGCCATCCCCGGCAACCCCCGCGTACGATCACAGGAGGACAACGCCCGGATCCCTCCCGGCCTGCGAAAACCGCACCCCGAACCCGCACGAACAACGCGCAAGCGTCATCCTCGCGCCCCGCCCTGACGAAAGTGCATTTTTGCCGAGCAAACTGCGATCACCACCCCCAACCCCGAACGGCCAACGACTAAACTAAGCTATGCGCATCCTCGCCATCGACATGGGCACCGGCACGCAGGACATCCTCCTGTTCGATTCGTCGGGCCCCGTGGAGAACAGCGTCAAAATGGTCATGCCCTCCGCGACGAAGATCGCCGAGGGACGCATCCGGCGCGCCACCGCCACCGGACACCCCGTCGTCCTTACCGGCGTCATCCAGGGCGGCGGACCGTGCCACTGGGCACTCGAGGATCACCTGCGCGCCGGCGGCGGCGCCTTCGCCACACCGGAGGCCGCCCAGACCTTCGACGACGACCTCGAGGAGGTCGCCCGCATGGGCATCCGCGTCGTCAGCGACGATGAGGCCGCCCGCGTCCCCGGCGCCGAGCACATCGAGCTCAAGGATCTCGATCTCCCCGCGATCCGCGCCGCCCTCGCCGCCTTCGACGTCTCACCCGAGTTCGAAGGCCTCGCCCTCGCCTGCCTGGATCACGGCGCCGCCCCTCCGGGCTACAGCGACCGTCTCTTCCGCTTCGAGCACCTCCGCCGCGTCGTTGGCCAGCGGAACGACCTCACCGCCTTCGCCATGCTCCCCGGTGACATCCCGGACTACCTGACCCGCGCCCGCACCATGGTCGCAACCGCGCGTCGCCAGGACGGCGCCGTCCCCATCGTCTTCCTCGATACGGGCCCCGCCGCGGCCCTTGGCGCCCTTCAGGATCCGCGCGTTGCCGCGGAGCAGACGCAGGCTGTCCTCAACCTCGGCAACATGCACGCCCTCGCGTTCCACCTGCGCGGCACAGAGATCGTCGCGCTCTACGAGCATCACACCGGGGAGATGACGCGCGAACAGATCGAGGACTTCACCGAGCGGCTGCTGACCGGAGCGCTCCTTCACGAGGAGGTCTTCAACAGCAAGGGCCACGGCGTGTTCTACGCCGAGGGTGCGCGCCCCGTCGCGGCTCCCGGGATCGTCGCCGTCACCGGCCCGCAACGCGGCAAGATTCGAGGCTCCCGGCTCCAGCCCTACTTCGCCACACCCCACGGCGACATGATGATCAGCGGTTGCTTCGGCCTGCTCCGCGCCTTCGCCGCCAAGTACCCCGCCGCCGCCCCTGAGATCGGCGCGGCACTGGCGGTGACTTAAGTACGGTCAAGGAATCGGGCGAGCGCTCGCGCCGCGCGGTCCACCGTCGGATAGACGGCGAGCTGCGCGTCCGTGAGCAACTGTTTCCCGCCGCTGACGGCCCGCCACTTCAACTCTTCCATCGAGTCCGCTTCCCCCAGCACGAACGCCAGCGGCTTCTGCGACCGCTCCCCAATCTCCACGAAGCGCTCCACCAGCTTCGCCATGCGCTCCACCGCGTCCGGCCGTCCCAGCACCCAGTCCTCGCCCACGTTCGCGATGAGCGCATCGAAACGCGGGTGCTCCAGCATCATCTCCAGGATCCGAGCGCCCGAAAAGCCGCTTCCCGCCAGGATCGACTGGTCGACCGGATTGTCCACCCAGTCAGCGAGCTGCGGCGCCTTCTCGCGTAGGGCTGCTCGCATCTCGTCAGGCAGCTTGGGCACCGCCAGCCCTGCCTCCTCGCACACGTCCGCCGACTGCACCGCCCGTCCACCGCCTCCCCCGACCACGCCAACGTGCGGCCGGCCCTCGTGTGCGAGCGGCTTCATCCGCAGAAAGGCGTACGCCACCAGCATGTCGATCAGGTCGTCGAACGTCGCGACCTCGACGGCTCCCGCCTGCCGCAGCGCGGCGGACCAGATCTGCCGCTGCCCCGCCAGCGCCGCTGTGTGTGACGCCGCGGTGCGCGATCCCGAGCTCGTGCGTCCGCCCTTCAGGATCACGACCGGCTTCCGCGCGGTGCACGTCCGCAGCGCGTCCAGCAGCCGCCTCCCGTCCCGCGTCCCCTCGATGTACGCCCCGACCACCTGCGTCTCGTCGTCGTGAGCCAGATACTCGAAGAAGTCCGCCTCCGTGATGTCCAGCGCGTTCCCGTAGCTCACGACCTTGCTGAACCGCAGGCCGCGGGCCGCTCCGTGCAGCATCAGCTCCACCGAGTTGTTGCCGCTCTGCGAGATGAACGCCACGCCGCCCTTGGCCCGCGGCAGGTCCGGCCGGAACGAGAGGCCGGACGTCGAATCGAACACGCCCATGCAGTTTGGTCCCACGATGCGAATGCCCGCCTCGTCGGCCGCCCGCTTCACCCGCTGCTCCAGCTCGGCCGCCTCGGCGTCGCCCGTCTCCGAGAACCGTCCGGTGAACATGACGATCGCCCGCACGCCCTTGGCCCGCGCCTGCTCGATCAGGTCCAGTACGCCGTCGGCCGGAATGCACGAGATCACGAGGTCCACGTCCCCGGGCGCCTCTCGCAGCGATGGGTACGCCGCCAGGCCAAGGATCTCGGGTGCGCGCGGATTGATAGGGTAAATGGGACCCTTGAACCCGAACTCGTGGATCGCCCGTACGTAGTCGTGGCCGGGGCTGTCGACGTTCGAGGAGGCCCCGGCGACCGCTATGCTTCGGGGCCGAAACAGCGCGTCCGGAATCTGGCTCATACGCACCGGAGTCTACGAGAGTGCCGAGATTCGAGACAGCGCTGGGTTGCCCGACGCCCTTCGGTGTGCTGTGCTGGAGCGACAGACCGCCACCAGAAGGGAGTCGCAGATGCCAGCCGACGTCATCAAGGTCGGGCCGCTGGGCCCCTACGCGAACAACGCCTACATCATCGTGGACGTAGGCACGAAGCAGTCCATCTTCATCGACGCGCCCATTGATAGCGCGAAGGCGATCGCGCGCGCCGAGGGCACCGATGTGCAGATGATCGCCATGACCCACCGCCACGGCGATCACTGGGCCAACATCGACCTCGTGAAGGAGAAGCTCGCCGCGCCGGTCTGGTGCCACGACGACGATCGCGCCCCGTACAAAGCGAAGGTCTTCGACACGCTTGCCGATGGCAGCGACGTCGTCCTCGGTGAGTCAAGCGTGCGGATCCTCCACACGCCCGGCCACACGCCGGGCAGCATTTGCCTTCTCGTCCAGACCAGTTCGGGCCCTGTCCTCGTCTCCGGAGACACGCTGTTCCCCGGCGGTCCCGGTCGCAGCGACAGCCCGGCCGCGCTTCAACAGATGATCCGAAGCATCACCTCGAAACTTCTCCCGCTCCCCGATGAAACAAGAGTGCTCCCGGGGCACGGCGACAACACGACCATCGGCGAAGCGAAACGCGAGTACGCCGCGTACGCCGCGAAGGAGCATCCCGCGGATCTGTGCGGTGACGTGAC
>DATECV010000262.1:0-21576 GCA_035286725.1 Dehalococcoidia bacterium
CGCCGCGCGATCGACCGGCGGGAACGTCCGGCGTGGAAACGACGGCGGGACGCGGGTCAGCGACCGTCATCGCCAAGATCGCCGTCGAACACGAGTACGAGCTCGCCGTCGTGATACTCGGCGACGTAGGGACTGCCCGAGACGAGGGCGAGCTGGGCCGGGAGCGAGCCGGGCTCGTAGTCCTGCAGCATCACGCCTTCGCCCCAGGTGGTCTCGGCAAAGGCAGGGAGGATGTAGAGCTGGTACTCGTACTTCTGGAAGGGACCGCCGATGGTGACGACGTGGGTGCCGGGTGGGAGTTCGGGCCAGAGGCGCGTGACGTCGTCGTGATAGGCGCGCCAATCGGCCGTGGCATCGGCGAAGTGCTCGTCCTGGCGGACGGTCTGGTAGGCGTACCAGGCGAACAGGGCGGCGCACAGTGTCGCGCCGGATGCGGCGAGGACGCGACGATCGATACGCATCGCGCGATCCGCAACGGCGATCGCAGCGGCGGCGTAGAGCATCGCGAGGCCGGGCGCGGGGAGGTAGAGGTAACGGCTGGCGGTGAAATATTCGATAAACACGTGCGGGGCGACGGCGAGCAGTGCCCAGAGTGAGCCGACGCGCGCGATTTTCGGGCCCCAGGCCGACGCGGCGACCATGATCGCGACGAGGACGAACGCACCGACGGCGTGGGGTGCGTTGACGTCGGTGGGGAGCTCAAGGCCGACCGGGTAGAGGAGGCGGCCGAGATAGATCAGCGTCTGGCGCCAGACGTAGCCGGTGCCCCAGACCTCGCTGCCCTCGTTGCAGCCGCAGGCCTCGAAGGAGACGGCGGTGGCGAGCGCGACGAAGGCGAGGGGCGCCGTGCGGAGGGCCGAGCGCCAGAAACGACGGTCGGGATCGGGATCGAAGGTGAGGTGGGCGAGGCCGAAGACCGGGAACATGATCGCCGTGCCCTCGTGCGAGCCGATGGTGAGAACGTAGAGCAGGATGGAGGCGCCGAGCCAGGCCCGTGAAGCGCGCCGATCCTCAGCGCGGGCGCACTCGAGGACAGCAACGAGCGTCGCGACGAGGAAGAAGCCGGCCATCACCTGCGTGGCGGTGGTGACCTGAGAGAGCGCGCCCACATAAGCGGGATTGAGGCCAAAGACGAGGGCGCCGAAGCAGGCGGCCCAGGCGCGAGCCGTAGTGCGCCAGATGGCGTAGTACAGGAGGGCGGCCGTGCCGGCATGCATGGCCAGCATGACGAGGCGGACGGGCAGGGGATCCATGCCGGCGATGTCGTAGGACGCGAGGTAGAGGAGGCCGGGCAGGGGGCGCCAGTTGGGCGTTAGGTCCGTCGATGTGAGGAGGTGGCCGACGTAGTCCCAGCGGGACTGCGTGGCGATCTCGGCGAAGGGGACGTAGTCGTCGAAGTAGAAGTAGTAGCGGACGGTGGTGAGTTGCAGCGCGAGCGTGGCGCCGACGGCGAGGGGAAGCAAGATCCAGTGCCAGGAAAACGCCGCACGCGCGACGGCGGGGCCGCTGGCCGGCTGCGCGCGTTCGTTCGGGGCCGCCACCGCCATAACGGGCGGAGTATACCGCCGGACTACGGGAGCGACGCGCCCCGTTGTTCCACGTAGCCGCGGGAGGCGATAGGCCAGATCTCGACGACGACGTCGCCTTCCACGGCGTACAAGACATCGTGCAGGTTGATAGTGGGATCGATGTGGGGCGGGAGGAGCTCAATGCGGTCGCCGGGCCGGATCGTCGAGGCGGCCGGCAGCGCGATGGTGGCGTGCTCGTCGCTGAGGAAGAGGACGTTCGCGCCGTCAACGCCCTTCACGGCGGGGACACCGTGGTCGGACGCCATGGCCTTGAGGCCGGCATCGGCGGCGCACTGTTCGGGCCGGGGCCGGCTGAGGACGGTGGCGTGGATGGTGAAGGCGAGCTCGAACGGCAGGTCGTCGTAGAGGTAGCTGTTGTCCATGAGGACGTAGGTGCCGGCCTGGATCTCGGTGATGCCTTCCATCGCGCCGGTGATGTCGAAGGTGCAGGTGCCACCGGCGCTGACGATCTCGCAGCGCAGCCCCTCATCGCGCATGAGACGGACGGTGGAGAGCAGGCGATCCATGGACTTCTGCGCCCTGGCTTCACGCTCGGCGCGGTCGCGGACGGCCATGACGTGACCCTCGTAGCCCATGACGCCACGGAGGACAATGTTCGGTGTGGCAGCGGCGCGCTTCGCGAGGGCGACGGATGGCTCGCCGGGGGCGATGCCGCAACGGGGGAGACCGACGTTGACGTCGATGAGCACGCCGATCTCAGCGCCCGCGGCCTGGGCGGCAACGGCGAGATCGTCGAGCGTCTCGCCGGAGTCGATAGCGACGATGAGGCGGGCCTGTTTGGCGACGGCGGCGGCGCGGGCGGCCTTGCCGGGGCCGAGGATCTCGTTGGCGATGAGGATCTCGTCGCACAGGCGTTCACGGGCGACGACCTCGGCCTCGCCGACGGTAGCGCAGGTGATGCCGGTGCAGGAACCGGCGGCGAGTTGACGCTTCGCGATGGCGGGCGTCTTGTGCGCCTTGAAGTGCGGGCGGAGCTTCGCCGTGCGGGCGGCGTAGTAGTCCGCAGCGCGCCTGATGTTGCGCTGCATAGCGGCGACATCGACAACGAGCGCGGGCGTGGGGATCTCGCCGACCTTCATGTGCCCGAAGCGTAGTTCGTATCGCCGATATGACCAATGTGGCGGCGGCGCTCTAACCTCCAGCGGCGAGACCGGATACCCTGCCCGCATGGACGAGCAGCAGGGCAAACGGGGGCGGCGCAGGCGGGGCCGGCGAGGGCGCGGCGGAGCGGGCCAGCCCGACGAGTCGCAGCAGCAGCGGCCGGCATCGCCAGCACCAGGGCCGCCGGGGCCACCGGGGCCGGCACCAGCCGAAGGAAGCGCGGCGCGAGCGCCGCGGCGAGATACTCGCGGGCAGCCACGGACCGAGCGCGCGCCGGAGCCGGGGCGGGGGCGCACGCACAGACCACCGGGGAGCGACCGTGACCGCGGCGGGCGGGGTGATCGCGGGCGACGTGAGGGCGGAGCTGAGCGCGAGCGTGGCTCGCGGGATCGGGATCGAGACCGGGACAGAGACCGCGGGCCACGGCTGTTCGAGGCGCCGGTGCCGCAGGACCCTGTCTCGATCGAGCTGGGCGCGAAGTTCAAGGAAGCGCAGGTCGCGGTTCGAGACGCGCGGAAGGCGATGGAGAAGCGCAAGGCGGAGTTCGACGACGAGCCCGAATGGATGGTGCAGCAGTACGCCGAGGCGGAGCGGGCCTTCGAGGAGACCGCGACGGCGTGGCACGAGCATCTTTCGCAAACGGGGCGGAAGATGGTCCGGCGCTGAGCCACCTATCCCGATTCTGCGGGACGTGATAGCGTAGACCCCCAACCCAGCACCGGACGTACCCGGGCTGGGCGACGCAGGGAGGTGCATCCGTGGTCTTCAAGAGCCCGTGGCCCAGCCAAGCGCCCTACCACCCAATGACCGTGCCGCAGCTGGTGGAGCAGACGGTACACCGCGCCGGCGACAAGACGGCGTTCATGACGGCCGAGGGGAAGTCGTGGACGTTCGCCGAGTTCTGGGCGGCGGTCAAGGGGATGGCGCGCGCGCTGCAGGAGCGGGGCATCGAGCGCGGGGACATGCTCGGGATCTACGCTCCGAACTCGGTGGAGTATGCGGTAGCGCTGCACGGTGCGCTGATGGCTGGCGCGACGGTGACGACGCTGAATCCGCTGTACCGCGAACGCGAGGTCGAGCACCAGTTGGGGGACGCCGGGGCACAGGCGGTGTTCACGCTGAAGCCGCTGGCGCCGGTGGTGAAGGAAGCGCAGGCGCGCCTTCCGGGGCTGACGCAGATCTTCGAGCTGGAGCAGGCGTGGGAGATGGCGGAGAGCGCGCCGGGCGACCCGCTGCCGGTGCTGATCGACCCGGAGAACCACATTGCTGTGCTGCCGTATTCGTCGGGGACGACGGGGTTGCCGAAGGGCGTGATGCTGACGCATCAGAACCTCACGGCGAACATCCGGCAGACGCTGGCGCTGGAAGGGATGTTCACGGGGTCGTCGGTGATCCTGGACTTTCTGCCGTTCTATCACATCTACGGGATGATGGTGCTCCTGAACTGTGGCCTCGTCACGGGCGCGACCCAGATCGTGCTGCCGCGCTTCGACCCGGAGCTTGCCGTGCGCCTCATCGGCGAGCGAAAGGTCACGGACCTGTACGTGGTACCGCCGGCGTTGCTGGCGCTGGTGAACTACCCCCACCTCGATCAGGCCGACCTGTCGTCGTTGCGGTTTGTAATGTCGGGCGCGGCGCCGCTGCCGACGGAGGTGGGGCGGCAGGCAGCCACCAAGCTGGACGCGATCGTGATGCAGGGATACGGGATGACGGAGGCGAGCCCGATCACGAACGTGAACCCACTGGCTTCGCCGCGGGAGGGCACTGTGGGCCCGACGGTGGCAGACACGCTGGAGAAGGTGGTGAGCCTGGAGACGGGCGAGGAAGTAGGGCCCGGTGAGATCGGCGAACTGTTGGTGTACGGGCCGCAGGTGATGCGGGGCTACTGGAACAACCCGGAGGCGACGCAGGAGACGATGACGGCCGACGGGTGGCTGCGCACGGGCGACATCGTCACGGCGGACCCAGACGGGTACATCCGCATCCACGACCGCAAGAAGGAGATGATCAAGTACAAGGGGTACCAGATCGCGCCGGCGGAGCTGGAGTCGATCCTGATGGAGCACCCGGGGGTGCGGGACGCAGCGGTCATCCCGAAGGCGGACGCGGAAGCAGGCGAGGTGCCGAAGGCGTTCATCGTGCCGCGGGAGGCCGACATCGACTTGCAGGCGGTGCTGAACTTCGTGGCGGAGAACGTGGCGCCGTACAAGAAGATCCGCGATATCGAGATCGTGGAAGCGATCCCGAAGAACCCGAGCGGGAAGATCCTGCGGCGGCAGCTCATCGAGGCGGAGCGGGCGAAGGGCGCATAAACTGAAGGGCGCACGGGCGCCAAGAGACACACAGGGAGGCCGATCATGTCCGACGTACTTATCGATAAGCGTGACAACGGGGTGACGGTGCTGACGCTGAACAGGCCGGACAGCCTGAACGCGATGGGTGGCGACCTGATGCCGCTGCTTTCGCAGTATCTTGCGGAGGCCGCCGCGGACCGCAAGGTGCGCTGCGTCGTGCTGACGGGCGCGGGGCGCGCGTTCTGCGCCGGCGGTGACGTGAAGGGGATGGCGGCGGGGCGCAACATCCTGAACAACAGCAGCGACAACGGCGACCGCTCGCCGGCATCGATGCTGTACTACGGCGTGGAGGGGCTACGCGCCGCGCAGCGCGCGACGAGCCTGATGCTGCACAGCATGCCGAAGCCGACCATTGCGGCGATCAACGGGCACGCTGTCGGGGCGGGGCTGTCGCTTGCGCTGGCGTGCGACATCCGCGTGGCGTCGGAGAACGCGAAGCTGGGCACGGCGTTCCGGAACGTCGGCTTCAGCGGCGACTTCGGGGGCTCGTGGCTGCTGCAGCGGCTGGTGGGCGTGGGTAAGGCAAAAGAGCTGTACCTGGGGGGCGAGATCATCAAGGCGGACGAGGCGCACCGCATCGGGATGGTGAACCGGGTGGTGGCGCACGAGAAGCTGATGGAGGAGACGCTTGCGCTGGCAGACCACATGGCGGCGGGGCCGGCGCTGGCGTACGCGCGGATGAAGGAGAACATCAACCGAGGCACGACGATGGACTTCGCCTCCGCGCTGGAGATGGAAGCGATGAACATGCAGCTTTCGGGGATGACGCAGGACCACCAAGAGGCGGCGCGCGCGTTCGTGGAGAAGCGGCCGCCCGTGTTCAAGGGGATCTGACGACGGAAGTGAGAAGTGAGACGTGAGAGGTGAGATCCTCTCGCCCGGTCGAAACGGACTTGGCAGAACGAAGCGCGGGCCTTATCGGCCCGCGTACTGCTTTGAGGAGGTGGCTGGTGCATGTAGGCAGCTATCGGGGGTTTGAGACGCGGCTGGAGGAGCCGGGGATCCTGGTGCTGACGTTCAATCAGCCGGAGCGGCTGAACGGGATGACGCAGGGGTTCAAGCGCGACCTGGTGGAGACGCTGACGCAGGCGCAGATGGACCGGGCAGTGCGGGTGGTGGTGCTGACGGGGAGCGGGCGCGCGTTCTCGGCCGGGGATGACATCAGCGGGCACCGGCCATCGGGGGAGGGCGCGGCGCTGATGCCGAACATCGCGCCGGGGCACGACAACCCGATCGGGACGTACGAGGGGCTGCGGTGGCTGTCGCAGACGCTGAACCTGACGGTCCGCAACCTCGACAAGCTCACGATCGCGGCGATCAACGGCGTGGCGATACAGACCGGGCTTTCGCTGGCGCTGTCGTGCGACTTCCGCATCGCATCGACGGCGGCGCGGCTGGGGAGCGCGACGTTGCGGTTCGGGCTGCTGCCAGACGAGGGCGGGCAGTACCTGCTGGTGCAGTTCATGGGGGTGGCGCGGACGATGGAGTTCCTGATGCGGAAACGCATCGTTCGGGCAGAGGAGGCGCTGGAACTGGGACTGGTACACGAGGTGGTGGCGCCAGAGCAGTTGATGGAGCGCACGATGGCGCTGGCGCAAGAACTGGCCGAGGGACCGCAGGTGTCGATGCGGCTGTTGAAGCGGACGATCTACAACGCGGCGGAGATGACGTTCGCGCACGCGCTGGACGACATCGCGGCGAAGACGGCGATCTCGGACCACCACGCAGACGCGGCAGAGGGGATCCGGGCGTTCCAGGAGAAGCGGGCGGCGACGTTCAATGCGTGGTTGGAGGCGTAGTCGTTAGTCGTTAGGGTTGGGTTCAGGCGGGGGTGATGGCCTCGATGCGGACGCGGAAGGTGCCTGCCGGGGCCTCGACCTCAACCTCTTCGCCGGCGCGATGCTGGTAGACCGCCTTGCCGACGGGGGAGGCGATGGAGATCTTACCCTGGCCCGCGCGCATCTCGTCGGTGTTCACCAGCATGAAGCTCTTCTCCTGGCCGGTGCGCAGGTCACGGATCTTCACGGTATCGCCGATCCGTGAGGCGTCGCCCGCGTCGTGGGAGCCGTGCTCGAGGACGACGGCGCGGCGGAGGGTCTGGTCGATCTCGCGAATGCGGGCTTCGAGGTGAGCCTGTTCGTTGCGGGCGGCGTCGAGGGGCGCGTTCTCGCGGAAGTCCTTGTCGGCCATGGCGCGGGCGAGGTCCTGCTGGATGAGGGGGCGGCGCGCCTTGAGCTGCTCGAGCTCCTCGACGAGGGCGTCGTGGCCCTCCTGGGTGAGGTAGATGGGCGGATCAACGATGGTCTGGGCGTTGGCAGAGGACTTGGAGGCCTTGCGGACGCGAAGATGGATGCCGAGGTTCTCGGCGGTGACGCCCTGGTCCTTCGCCCACTTGAGGAAGGCGCGCACGAAGTCCGCGCGTTTGGCGGCATCGGAGACGGTGGGCGGGAAATTCTCGGCGTACTGGGCGACCTCGTGGGCGCGCATCACGGAGAGATCTTTGTCGGGGCCGGCCCAGCGTACGAACTTCAGGATCTCCGGCTGAGCTGCCTCACGTGCCGCTGCGGTCTTCAGCGATGCGAGATACTCGCGCGCGAGCGCCTGTAGCGTCGCCTGTTCTGCCGTGGTATCAGCCGCCATGCGGAGCCCTCCTGCCAATCTGATTCTATGTGTGGGCCGTTGGGGCGTCAAACGCGCTGGTATGCTCTGACATGCTCGACATCCTCGCACGAGAGGCGCCCGGATACGGGATCCAGCTATCGAACGAACAGTTGCGCCAGTTTGAACGCTACGGAGATCTGCTCCAGGAGTGGTCGAATCGAGCGAATCTCGTCGGTGACGCTTCGACGGAGGTGGTCCAGCGACGGCACTTCCTGGAATCGATCGCGCTGGGCGCGGCGCTTCGCGAGCGCGAGATCATGAGGCCTGACGCAACGGTGCTGGACATCGGCGCGGGCGCCGGGTTTCCCGGCGCGGCGATGAAAATCGTGTGGCCGGGGATCCGGCTGACGCTGCTGGAGGCGACGGCCAAGAAGACGGCGTTCCTTTCCGCGCTTGTCGAGTCGCTGGGGTGGACGGACACCACTGTCTTGACAGGGCGAGCAGAGTCGCTGGCGCACGATGCGACGTTGCGGGAGCGGTTCGACCTGGTGGTGGCGCGCGCGGTGGCGCCGCTGGCGACGCTCATCGAGCTCGGGCTTCCGTTCGCGCGAGTTGGCGGGCGGCTGGTCTCGCCGAAGGGGTCGCGGGCGGAAGCGGAAGTGGCGGCTGCGGCACACGCTCTGGAAGTGCTGGCGGGGCGGGCGTTCGTGGTGCCGTTCCGCGTGCCGGGGCCGGCCCAGAAGCTGGTGGTGGTGCTGAAGCAGGGGGCTACGCCGGGGGCGTATCCCCGGCGGCCGGGGATCCCGGGGAAGGCGCCGCTCTGAAAATGGCGGAATAATGGGCGGTCCAGTACTGGACATCTTGACGCAATTGGTGTATGAGATAGGCAGTTAATCCTTTTGGCAGGACACGCAAAGGCTGCCTGCGCGGCAGGCAGCGCCCGTTGGAGGTGCAGGAGATGATGCAGCAAGCCGGGGGCATGGATACCACCGCGATGATGCAGCGGATCAGGCGGCTGGTAATGCTGGATACCACTGTCTTCGACGAGGTCAAATCGGACGCCGCTTCAACCGTGCCGGCCGGCATCATCGCGGTGGTGTCAACGCTGCTCTTCGGGCTGGGGGGTTGGCTCTGGTACCAGTTCCAGGACTACAACTACAAAGGCGGGCAGTTCTTCATCTACTCGGCGATCCTGGGGACGATCGTGTCGCTCATCCTGCTGGGCATCGGCATCGCGGTGATCTACGTGATGCTGACGCAGGTGTTCCGGGCGCGGGCCGACATCAACGAACTGATCCGCGTGATGGGGTTCGCGACGGCGCCGCTGGCGATCGGCATCCTGCTGTTCGTCCCAGGATTCGACCTCGGCATCGGCGTGCTGGCTGTCGGCACGTTCTTCGGGGCGAGCTTCATCGCGGTGCAGTCGGTCACGGATGCGCCATCGGGCAAGGCGCTGGTCGCGACGGCGGCAGGTCTGGCGGTGTGGGCGCTGGTACTGAGCCTGCTGGTGCAGGGAGACGAACCCTGGAAGACGATGGCGCCGAACTTCTTCGTGTTCGCGCCGCGCTAGACAAGGATCGCACGGCTTGACAACGGGGGCCCTTCGCGGGGCCCCTGTTTCGCGTTCGGCTCGCGCTAACCCTCGATATACTCGTCTCCTATGGACCTCCTGGCTCGTATCCGCGACGAGATGGCGTTCGAGGCCAACGTCAAGAAATCGTACCTGTACCGGTTCCTGATGGAGCTGCAGCTGTGGCTTCCGATCTGGGTGATCTACCTGAGGGACCAGCGCGGCTTTTCGCTGACACAGATCAACCTGCTGGACACGCCGTTCTTTCTGCTCATTGTGCTCGCGGAAGTACCGACGGGCGCGGTGGCTGACCGGTTCGGGCGGAAGACGTCGCTGATGCTGGGAAGCGGGTTCTTCGCGATCGCGGTGTTCGTGTTCGGGATCGCGGACAACTACGCGATCATCCTGGTGTCGTACGTGGCGTGGGGACTGGCGCTGACGTTTCAGTCGGGCGCGGACTCCGCGCTGCTGTTCGACAGCCTTAAACAGGCGGGGCGCGAGGACGACTTTCAACGGGTGACGAGCCGTCTCTGGGCACTGCGTTCGGTCGCGGCGCTCGTCGCCATCCTGATCGGCGCGCCAATCGCCGAGGCTACGAGCTTCACGTTCGTGATTTCGCTCAGCGCGGTGATCGCGCTCTGCGCGCTGCCGGTGGCGTTCTTCATGCACGAACCGCGCCACACGCTGGAAGCGCAGCCCGAAGCGTACTTCCAGACGTTGTTCACGGGGATGCGCGACGCGTGGAAGACGCCGACGCTGCGGTACATCATCCTCTTCAGCGGGATCGTATCGATGGGGGCGTTCGCGCCGATGGTGTTCGAACAGCCGTTCCTCGATGAACACGGCATCAGCGTGGGGAACCTGGGTCTGTGGCAGGCGCCGGTCCGTGGCGCGGGGATCGCGACGGCGCTCCTGACGGGCTGGTTCATCTCACGGCTCGGGGAGCGCGGGGCGTTCTTCGCGATGCCGGTGCTGCTGGGGATCGCGGGGCTGGCGCTGGCCGGGATCGACCGCTCGTGGATCTTCATGGCGTTCCTGGGCATGGGCGCAGTCGCGGGGATGCAGAATCCGGTGCTGGCTCGGTACGTGAATCTCCGCATCCCGAGTGAACGGCGGGCGACGATGCTCTCAGTCCAGAGCGTGGCGGCGAGTATCGCGCTCTCGTGTCAGCCGGTGGGCGGGTTCATTGCGGACACGTGGGGCCTGCAGGCGGCGTTCCTGATGTACGCGATCCTCACGCTGGTTGGTGGGCTGGGCGTGCTGCTCCTGTGGGACCGCGCGGAACGGCGGGACGTTGCCCGCGGCGAAACCGGGGACGGATTGCACGAGCGCCGCAGCGAGGCGGTACCGGTCTGATGATCACAGTGCTCTGCGGCGGCGTCGGTGGGTCGCGATTCGTGCGGGCGCTGGCGTCCGTCGTGGAGCCCGAGCGCATCACGGCGATCATCAACACGGCCGACGACGAGGAGTTCCACGGGCTGTACGTCTCGCCGGACCCGGACATCGTGACCTACGCGCTGGCGGGCGAGGTGGACGAGGAGCGCGGCTGGGGGTTTCGGGGGGAGACGTTCCGCTGGCTCGAGCACACGCGGCGCTTCGGGCACGAAACGTGGTTCCAGATCGGCGACCGCGACCTGGCGACACACCTGCACCGGACGCGGCTCCTCCGGGAGGGAGGGACGCTCTCGAGCGTGGCCGCGAACATCGCGCGGGCGTTCGGCGTACGGGCACGGCTGCTGCCGATGTCGGACGACCGTGTCCGCACGGTGGTGGAGACGGACGCAGGCGACGTGCCGTTCCAGCGGTACCTGGTGGGGCGCCATGCGCAGGACGCCGTGCGGGGTGTGCGCTTCGAAGGGGTCGATGCGGCGCGGCCGGCGGCGGGCGTCCTCGAGGCGATCGGCGAGGCGGAGGCGATCTTCATCGCGCCGAGCAACCCGATCGCGAGCATCGGGCCGATCCTGGCCGTTCCCGGGGTCCGGGAGGCCGTGGCGGTGGCGCGCGCGCCGCGCGTGGCCGTGAGCCCGATCATCGGGGGGCGTTCGCTGCAGCCGCCGGCGGGCGAGATGATGGCAGGGCTGGGGCATCCAGTGAGCGTGACCGGCGTCGCGCGCATTTATGCTGGCCTGATCGACACGCTGATCGTCGATGAGGCGGACGCGGGACTTGCGGGCCAGGTGGAGTCGATGGGAACGCGGTGCGCGGTTGCGCCCACGGTGATGCGAGACGAGGCGTCGCGGCGTCAACTGGCGTTGGCGGCACTGCGGGCGGCGGGAGTCACGCCCTAGCCCGGACGCGAGTATCCTGCGTGCATGGCAGGCTTGGCCCAGCGCGTGCGCGAGTACGACGTCGCAAGCAAGGCGGCGATCCTGTCGGTCGTATCGAACGCCGGACTGATGGCGGTGAAGCTGGCGTTCGCGTTGCTGTTCGGATCCGTGGCGCTGCTGGGCGACGGGGTGGACAGCGCGGAGGATCTGCTGGCTTCCGCGCTTGTGTTCATCACGGTGCGGATGGCGCTCCAGCCGGCGGACGAGGAGCACCCGTACGGCCATGGGAAGGCGGAGAGTCTTGCCGCGCTCTCGCAGGCAGGGCTGATCGCGGGGGGCGCGGTTTTCATCACGGTGGCAGCGCTCCGGCGTTTCTTCGGCGAGGACCACGAGATTTACGTCGGGCCTTCGCTGATCGCGGTGGGCGTCACGGCGACCGTGAACCTGCTGGTGGCGGGGTATGCGTTTCGGGCGGCGCGAATCAGCGGGTCCGTGGCGGTGGCGTCAGACGCGAAGCACCTGCTGACGAACGTGGTGCAGGCGCTGGCGGTGGGCGCAGCGCTTGTGCTGGTGGGAGTAACGGGCAATCACGTCTTCGACCCGATCGTTGCGCTGCTGCTGGCGGTGTACCTCGTGTGGATCGCGATCGGCATCCTGCGGGCGGCGCTGAGCGAGCTGCTGGACACGTCGCTTCCGGAGGCGACGCTGGAGGCCATTCAGGGGTGCCTCGATACGGCGCGTCCGGGCCTGCGGGGTTACCACGCGCTGCGCAGCCGGAAGTCAGGGCGGGAGACGCACATCGACATGCACGTGCTCGTCGATCCGGAGATGTCGGTGAGCGAGGCTCACCTGCTGTCCGAAGCGATCGAGACCGACCTGTGCGGGCATGTGGAGGGCGCGGCGGTGACGATCCACATCGACCCGGACGAGCCGGACATCATGGAGCGCGACGCGCGCACGGCCGGTGCGGCGGCGCAGGGGTTGCACCTGCACCGGCACTAGGCCATCTTCCACGTCGGAGCGTTTCATCGAGAGGGGTATCGCATGACGGACCTGCAGGGCAAGGTGGCGATCGTCACGGGGGCGGCGCGGCAACGGGGCATCGGGCGCGGCATCGCCCTCCGGCTGGCACGGGACGGCGCGGACGTGGTTGCCGTGGGATCGCCTCGTCCGCCGGACCAGTATCCCGAGCACGAGAAATCGATGGGCTGGCAGGGCGCAGGCTCCGTGCAAGCGGAGATCGAGGCGCTGGGACGGCAGGGGTTGGGGCTGGACGCGGACCTGACGCGCGCGGCAGACGCCAACCGGGTCGTCGAGGAGACGCTGCGTGTGTTAGGACGCATCGACATCCTGGTGAACAACGCGGGGCTGGGTATCGCGGGACGGCACAACCTGTGGGAGATCGAGGACGACGAGTGGTACCGCGTGGTCGACGTGAACCTGAACGCGGTCTACCTGCTAACGAGCCGGGCGCTCCGCGCGATGACGGCGCGGAATGAGGGCGGGCGCGTGATCAACATCTCGTCGGCGGCGGGGCGCATGGGGATCCCACAGTACGGCTCGTATTGCGCGACGAAGTGGGGGATCATCGGACTGACGCAGATGCTGGCCGTCGAGTGCGCGCCGCACGGGATCACGGTGAACGCGATCGCGCCGGGATCGGTCGACACGGACATGATGGACGGGACGTTCCAGCACATGGCCGAGCGGTTCGGGGCGAACTACGAGGGGATCAAGTCGGCCGTGCTGCGGTCGATCCTGCTGGGGCGACAGGGGAAGCCCGAGGACATCGCAGCGGCCGTGGCGTTCTTCGCCTCGGAGGACGCGAGCTGGATCACGGGACAGACGCTGAACGTCACGGGCGGCACACCGATGGACTGAAGCGCGGCTACCCGAGCTCGCCGCACGCGTGCATGACGAGCGTCGCCGCAATGAGGCCGGCGGTCTCGGAGCGCAGCACGCGTTCGCCCAGGGTCACGATCCGGGCGCCCGCCGACTGCGCCTGCTCGACCTCGGCCGTCTCGTATCCGCCCTCCGGGCCGACGAGGATGCTGACGGCCCCTTCGGCGTAGAGCTCGTCGATCCGCTCCTGCAGGACGGCCTGGATATTGGGCGTCAGGTGATCGGCCGCCTCGTACGGGAGCAGGATGATGCCGGGCGCGGAGGTGAGCGCATCGGCGAAGGACACGGGTGGCTCGACCACCGGCACAACGCTGCGTCCGCACTGCTCCGCCGCCTCGACCGCGATGCGACGCCAGCGGTCGAGGCGATTCCCCTCGCCGGCGGTCTTCACGACGGCCCGGGCAGCGAGGAGCGGGACGATGCGGGCAACGCCGAGCTCCGTTGCCTTCTCGACGAGCCACTCGAAGCGCTCGCCCTTGGTGATCGACTGGAACAGGTGGATCTTGGTCGGAGCTTCACGCGGCCCGGACACACGCTCGAGCACGGCGGCGGTGACACGGCGGTCGCCGACCTCGTCCAGGCGGACGATCACGTCCTCGCCGCTGCCATCGAAGAGGGCGACGTCGTTGCCGGGGCGCAGGCGCAGCACCTTCGCGAGCCGGTGCGCGAGGGGTCCCTCGATGACGACAGCGGTGCCGGCGCCGGGGAGTGTGCCGGGGTCAACGAAGAAGCGCCGCGTCACGCGCGCACCGCCTCGATGCAGCGCCATTCGCCCATGGCTCGCACGGATTCGACGCGCAGATCCCGGGCCTCGAGGGCGCATACGACCTCCGCTTCGCGTTCGGCGATGATGCCGGATGCGATGAGCCGCCCGTTCGGCGCGAGCGATCCGGCGAGGTCGGCGGCCATATCGACGATGGCGCGGGCGATGATGTTGGCGACGACGACATCGTACGCCGGCGAGGGCGGGGACTCGAACGGCCACGCGGGCCCGAGACTCCCCTGGGCCACGCGCAAGGTCACGCCGTTGGCGGCAGCGTTCTCGGCCGTGACCTTCACACACACGGGGTCGATATCGACGGCGGTCACGTCGCGAGCGCCGAGCTTCGCGGCGGCGATCGCGAGGATGCCCGAGCCGCAGCCGACATCGAGGACGCGCGCTCCCGGCGTGACGGCGCGTTCGATCGCCTCGAGGCACATGCGGGTCGTCTCGTGCTGGCCGGTGCCAAAGGCCATGCCGGGGTCGAGAGTGAGCACGGCGTCGCCGGGGAGGGGCTCATGTTGACGCCAAGAGGGAACGACGACGATGCGCCGGCCGTAGCGCTCGACGTGAAAGTGCTCCTTCCACGCCTCCGCCCAGTCCTCGGCGGCAACGATGCGGGCCTCAAGCTCGGATGGGATGCCGGCATCGGTCAGGCGCCGCTTCGCATCGAGCACGGTGCCGCCACGATCGGCATCGCCCGGGATGTAGGCGTGGACGGCATAGGTCCCGTCGAGGGCGACGGTCGCTTCAGCCTCGAGGTCGGGCTGTGAGAAGGGCGTCTCGATCCAGATCCCGGAGCCGGTCACGTCGCGGAGGATGTCGGCAGCATGGTCTGCGTCGGATGCGCGCACGGCCGCGGTGATCTCGATGTAGCGCACGGTGACTATCGCTGTCCCGGCGCCGTGGCGGCCGTGGGGGCAGGCGACGGGGCGGACGGAGGGCCGCCTTCGCGAGCACGAGCGAACTCCTGCCACTCGAGCGCCAGTTTTCGGTGGGCGAAGTCGTAGCCGATGTCGTCGCCGATCCAGCCGCCGAGGATGCCGGCGAAGATGCGGCCGCCCACTAGGAGGACCACGGTGGCGAAGGTCAGCATCACCCAAGACCCGCCCATTTGGAACACGGCGACGGCGACGAGGGCCATAAACACGAGCACACCGAGGAAGAGGCCAGCGAAGGCAAAGCTGTTGACGACGAGGCTCTCGCGCTTCCTCATGCGCCTGTACATGGCGACGACCTCGGGCGGGACCTTCTCAAGCGGGGCGAGCCGGGCGACGGGTGTGGCGCAGTGCGTGCAGGCGTCCGCCTTCTTCCCCAGCGGCGTGTAGCAGTGACCGCAGAAGCGGCCGGCGTTGGGCGCATCGCCCTTGATCATCATGCCCAGGACCTCGTCGAGGCGGGCGGAGAACACGGGGATGTCTGAGGCGGGCAGGCGGGCGCTCACGACGCCGCCTTTCGCTCGCGCCGGACGATGCGGGCGAGTTCGCGGAAGTACCGCAGCTTGTCGGCGCGCTGGTACGAGGCGGTGCGGGCGCTGGTCGACGGCATTACGAAGAGCTTCGTCGGGCCGAGCCGCTCGGGCTGGAGGCCAAAGGAGCAGGCGTGGCCGGCGAAGACCTCGTAGATGCGCTTGCCGTTGAAGCAGGCAACGCGAGGGCGGTATCTGGCGAGCTTCGCGCGCAGGGTCTTCGCGCCGAGGCGGAGCTCATCCAATGTGAGGTCGCTGATCGATGGGGAGGAGCGGGCGACGATGTTCGTGAGGCCGATGTTCCATTCGATGACGCGAGCGTCTTCGCGATAGGTCAGCGGTTCGGAGACGAAGCCAGCCTCGTGGAGGAGAGGCCAGAAGTGGTTTCCAGGGCCAGCGTAGTGGTGGCCGGTCGCGGCGGAGCGGGTGCCAGGGTTGATGCCGACGAAGACGAGATCGAGGCCGGGGCGCAGGTAGTCGGGGAGAGTCTTCACGGCGGACAAGGTAGCACGCAGGCGGGCGATCACGGTCAGTTGTCGTCAACGGGCACGATGACCGTTGCAGGATGGGCGTGGCCCGGGCCGGGAACCGGCAATCCGCCGTCTCCGGAGCCCTCGTGCTGCTTGTTGAAACGGACGAAGGCAAGGACGATGGCCGTCGCGAACACGACGAAGATACCCATCTCGAGGATCTGCACCATGCGCTTGGTATCGCCAAACTCGACGCCAGCGAGGCCCATAATGAACCCGATGGAGGTGAAGACGATCACCCAGAGCGTCGCGCCGAGGTAGTCGAGCGGCGCCCAGCGGCGGTAGGGGATGTGAAACAGGCCGGCGGCTACGGGCCCGATGAGCCGGGAGTAGCCGGCGAAGTGGTAGCCGAGGATGATCCAGACGCTGTTCGAGTGGACGGGCTCGCGCATCCTGTCGAGGGCCCTCCCCATGGCGCCCTTCTCCATGAAGCGGGCCCAGCCCAGGCGGCCGGTGAGGTAGCTGAGTGTATCGCCGACGATGGTGCCGGCGACGCCGAGCGCGAGGATCCACCAGATGTTGATGGAGCCGTTCTCCGCCGAAAGGCCGCCCAGCATGAGGATGACGGAGCCGGGCACGAGCAGGCCGATGAACATGCTGTTCTCGGCGAGGACGCCGAAGAAGACGACGTAGTACCCGTAGTCGCGGAACAGATCTTCGGTCTTGCCGACGAGCCACTCGCTGAAGCGGCGGAAGACGTTGAGGTCGTTGATGGCGCCGTTCAGGCCGCCGAAGGGGGAGACGCGGGGGACGATGAAGAAGACCACGGCGAAGATCAGCGCCGACCAGTTCACGATCTGCCGGAATCGAGGCGATGAGAGGAATTCGCGCGCCGACTGTTCTTCTTCCACCGTTCCTCATGAAGCGCGGGCGTCACCGCCCGCGTCGTCGCTCACCATCGACTGAATCTCTCCGGGCTACTGGCCGGAGGCGCCTATGCCCTCTTCCGGATCTGCGGCGGCGGCAGGCGACCGACCGTCGATCTGGTCGATGAGGGCGAAGTCCTTCTCGGTGACGCCCCCCTCGCTGTGTGTCGAGAGGGTGAGCTTCACGCGGTTGTACTTGATGCTGATATCGGGGTGGTGATCGGCGACCTCCGCGAGGGCGGCCACACGATTCACGAACGCCATCGACCCGGCGAAGTCGGCGAAATGATACTTCTTCTCAAGCTCGCCATCGTCCAGCTTCCAACCGTCGACCGTCTTCAGGCGGGCCTTGATTTCGTCTTTCGTGAGCGCCGGCATCTCCCGTCCACCCTTTCGCGCTGCTTCCCTCATTTTCGGCAACGGGACGGGAGGGGCGCAACCGGCATCAAGCCTGATTCTGGGTCACGGGCGGGAGCCCGCGCGATTTGCGCAGGCTGCGCGCGCCGCATTAACCGTTCCGTTACCTCCGACGCGAGCGCCCCAGTAGGATGGCCGTGTGGACGAGCATGCCCTGAAACCTGAGTTCTTCACACGAGAGGACGAAACGCCGGACCCGCTGTTCTACGCCGCACCGCGCCTGGTGCTTCACATCGACGACGGCGCGATCGAGGCCGCCGGGAGGGTATACAGCGAGATCTTGCCGAAGCGTAGCGCCATCCTGGACCTTATGTCGAGCTTTCGGTCTCACCTTTCACCCGAGCTGGAGTACACACGGCTGGCGGGGGTGGGCTTGAACG
Organism: Dehalococcoidia bacterium; assembly: GCA_035286725.1. Taxonomy (GTDB): domain Bacteria; phylum Chloroflexota; class Dehalococcoidia; order DSTF01; family JACRBR01; genus JACRBR01. Next base: position 17,806 of record DATECV010000262.1, read on the forward strand.
AGGTCGAGCTGCGGGAGAACGGACAGCTGACGGAGTACGCCGTACACGACGTGAACACCGAGCCGCGCATGCCGTACGGCGACGCGGAGTTCGACGGCGCCGTCGTCACGGTGTCGGTGCAGTACATGACGCGGCCGGTGGAGATCTTCCGGGACGTGGCGCGCGTGTTGAGGCCGGGCGCGCCGTTCGTCGTCACGTACTCGAACCGCATGTTTCCCACGAAAGCCGTGCGTATCTGGCGGGCGCTCGACGACCGAGAGCGGGCGACGCTGATCGCGACCTACTTCAAGCACGCGGGCGGCTTCGGGCAGGTGCAGGCGCGGGCATGCGCGGGCGCGGAAACCGGCTCGGGGCAGGCGGGCACAGGCAGCGGGGACCCGCTGTACGCCGTGTGGGCATATCGCGAGCCTTGACGCGCAGTTGTCGCCAGGCGCTCCCGTGGTGTGTAATGCCGCGCGGTAAGCGCTCCATGAAGCGCGCCTTCGGAGCGAAGACGTGCGGCCGCGAGGCTACGGGCCCACGAGGCTACGGGCCCGCGAGGCAATGGGGGGAGAGAACAGCTCGTGCAGACGTTCGTGACGAAAGAGGGCCAGGCCCTGAAGATCTTCGAGTGGGCCGCGGGCGCCGCGAGCTTGCGGATGGCGTACTACGGCTTGAAGCACGGCATTTTGCACGCGATTCACGAGAGCGAGGCCGGGCTGACGCTGGCGGAGATCGCAGAGCGGTGCAACCTGGACCCGCGCTATGTGCGGGCGTGGGCCAAAACCGCATACGCGGGCGAACTGTTGGATTACGATCCCGCGAGCGAGCGCTTCACGATGGCGCCGTTCATGGACTCGCTGCTGCTGGACGACGAGGACTTCCACTACCAGGCGGGCCTGGTATTCAACCACGCGGTGGAGTCGCGGCTGGCCGACCGGGTGGGTGAGAGCTTCACGAACGGGGAAGGGATCCCCTTCGCGGAGTACGGGCAGGAGATGGTGGAGACGATCCACGCGTTCAGCAAGGCGGCGTACGAGCTGTTCTTGCCGAGCGTGCTGCTCCCGGCAGTACCCGGGTTGCGGGAGCGGCTGGCGGCGGGCGGGACGATCCTGGAGCTGGGGTGCGGGGCCGGAGCCGGGCTGGTCTCGCTGGCGCGGGCGTTCCCGGAATGCACGATCACGGGCCTGGACCCGGACCCGACGTCGATCGGGCTGGCGCGCCAACGCATCGAAGAGGCGGGGCTGGGCGACCGGGTGCATGCCGAAGAGATGCGGGCGGAAGACCTGACGAGCGTGGACGCATTCGACTTCATCTACACGCAGATCTCGCTGCACGAGATGGACGACGCGCGGATCGTGCTGGCGAACGCGCGCAACGCGCTGCGGGACGGGGGGACGCTGCTCATCACGGAGATCCGCGGACCCGAGCGGATGGAGGAGTGCACGGGGCTGTACAACGCGGTGCTGGCACACATCGACCTGTTCTATGAGATCCCGCAGGCGGTGGCGAAGGGCGGGCACGCCGTCGGGTTCTTCACGCGGTCCGAAATCGAGGAGATGGCGTCAGAGGCGGGGTTGGCCGGCGTCCGGGAGTTGGAGCTGGAACAGCCGCTGTACGCGGCGTTCGTGGCGACGAAGTGAGGGGCGGGGGACGGCTAACGGCCCAGAACAGGCGACGAGCGAGTTGAAGCTAACCCAGGGCGCCCTTGATTTTGCCCATGAAGCCGCGGTCTTCCTGGGGCTTCACTTCGACGCCCATGGAGTCGGCGAGCTTCTTTAGCAGATCCTTCTGCTCCTTCGTGAGGGTCCTGGGGGTCATGACGTTTGCGTGGACGATGAGGTCACCGCGGCCGTTGCCACGGAGCCGCGGGACGCCCTTTCCCTTCACGATGAAGGTCTCGCCGGTCTGGGTGCCGGCGGGGATGCGCAGCTCCTGCGGCTCGCCATCGATGGTGGGAACGTCGATGAGGTCGCCCAGGGCAACCTGGGCGAAGCTGAGGTCGAGCTCGAGCAGCAGGTCTTCCTCGTCGCGGCGGAACACTTCGTGCGGCTTCACGTTGAGCTGCACGTAGAGGTTGCCGCGAGGGCCGCCGTTGGACCCCAGCTCCCCCTCGCCGCTGAGGCGCATCTGCTGTCCATGATCGACGCCAGCCGGGATCTTCACCTGGAGCTTGTGCTTGCGTTTCTCGCGCCCGGCGCCTTTGCAGTGCTTGCACGGCGCCGTGATGATGCGGCCCTCGCCACGGCAGCGCTCGCACATGGCGACGTTCACGAACTGGCCGAAGATGCTCTGCTGCACGCGGCGGGTTTCGCCACTGCCGTTACATGTGGGGCATTTCTCCGGCTGGCTGCCCGGCTCGGACCGGAGGCCGTTGCACGAGGGACAAAGCTCGGCAGTGGCGATCTCGATCTCCTTGTCGGCTCCGAAGACCGCCTCCTCGAAGGCGAGGGTGACGGTTTTGCGGACATCCGCGCCACGGGCGGGGCCGCGGTGAGCCCGTGCGGTGCTGCCGCCGAAGAAAGCGTCGAAGATATCGCCGAGGCCGCCGAACCCGAAGCCCTCGAACCCGCGCGCGAAGCCATCGGCGCCGCCAGTCGCGGCGTGGCCGAAGCGGTCGTACATGGCGCGCTTCTCCGGGTCGGAGAGGACCTCGTAGGCCTCGTTGACTTCCTTGAACTTCGCCTCGGCGGCGGGGTCGCTGTTGCGGTCGGGGTGGAACTCCATCGCCAAGCGGCGGAAGGCCTTCTTCAGGTCGTCCGCGGTGGCGCTTCGGCCCGCGCCGAGCACGTCGTAGTAGTCCCGCTTCTGGTCGGTGGCCATGTGTCCCTGTTCGGCCGAGGCCGGAGCATCCTGTATCGGTGGTTCATTGTACCGATCCGGCGGGCAGAGGAGAGGCGCCCCGTTCGGGACGCCTCTGCCGGCCTTGATTCAGGTCGCGATCTTCGATCGCCTACTTGATCTCGAAGGTGATGCTGACATCGACGGTCACGTCGAGCTCGCCGGTCTCGATGGGCGTCTCGGGAGCAGGCGCACCGATGGCCGCGTCGGCGGCACGGCCTTCGTAGTAGACCGGGGGCGAGTAGGAGCTCTCGCTGATGCTGATGGCGTCACCCAGCGAGACGCCGGCGGCCTGGGCGAGCGTCTCGGCGCGCGCCTTCGCATCGGCCACGGCCTTCTCGCGGGCCTCCTTCTTGAGGTCATCAGGGTTCTCGATACTGAAGGCGATCCCGTTGATCGTCGTATCGTTCCCGCCGGCGTCGACGGCTTCATCGACGATCTCGCCGGTCCTGTCGATGTCGCGGATCTTCGCGTTGACGGTGTTCTGGACACGGAAGCCGCGCAGCTCCTGACGTCCGTCGTTCAGGTAGTCGTACTCGGGGTAGATGCTGAGCGAAGAGGTCTGGATGTCCTTCTCCTCCACGCCGTTTGCCTTCATGGAGTCGATCATCGCGCCGAGGGAGGTCGCCGCCTGCGTGCGCGCCTCGGCGACGGTCGGGGCGAGGGTGCTGACGCCCAGCGAGATGTTCGCCAGATCGGGCTTGCCAGTCACTTTCCCCTGGCCGGAGACGCTGATCCCCAACGACTGCTTGTCCGTGTTCTCGATGGTGGTGTTCGTGCTGCCGCAGGTGGCAGCGACGAGCGACAGGAAGGCCACGCCGCTCACCCCTGCCGCCAGCAGTATCCGCTTCTTGTTGATCACGGGTTCTCTCTCCTCCTCAAGCGCCAGGTCACGAAGGTGCCCCCCGACACGACGGCGACCAATGCCGCTGCTATCTCGACGATGCGGAA
>DATECV010000263.1:0-3491 GCA_035286725.1 Dehalococcoidia bacterium
GAGGTCGTACACCGCCTCCGCGATCTCCTCGGGCGGCAACATCGGCATCGCGGCGATGCGCTTCTCCGCTTCCTCGCCAGCCGCACTGATGCGCTCGACCTCCTCGACAGTGTGCGGTTGCTCATACACGGCCGGGAGTGGGTAACTGAAATAGCCAAGAATCGAGACGAAACCCAGGATCTCAAGGCCATCTGCCGTCCTGCACGATCGCCTTTGCGTCCGACAAGAGTACATCTGGAAGGACGACTGATCCTTAATATCGTTGATGACGATGAGGATGTCTCCGCCCTTCATGATTTCGTCCATCTCATGATCGTCATCAAGCTCGATGGCCCCAACAAGATCGATCCTGAATCCCGTGCCGGGTGCGCGATAAACGACTAGCGCGCCCTCCTGGGTGGAACCGCCAACAGCAAACGCGCGATATCTGGCGGCGTACATGGTGCGATCGGCAGTTTCTGAGAGGCGAGCCAGATCAGCGGCGGCTCCGGTGGTGCTTCCATCCTTAACTAACAACTGAACTGCTAGATAGATCGAGAGTGGAGCGGCCGCGCATGCCAGCAGCCCAATCACGGTTAGCAGTCTCGGGCTCAGCATCATTAGATGTCAGTGAACGTCGGGGTGGAGCTGGGCGGTGAGCTTGTCGAGCTCGCCGAGCAGGCTGTTCAGGCGTTCGAGCAGCTCCATGAGCTCGGCGCGATCCGCGCCCTCGGTCGCCTCGGCGAAGGCGTCGTCGTCGAGATCCCTGATGCTGTCGAGAAAGCCCTGCAGGTCGCGCATACCCTGGCTGTCGCGCCGCATGGCCGCCCACAGCTGTTCGCGCTCCATCTGGCGGTCTCCTTCAGCCGAGCAACGCGTGTACCTTTGCCAGCAGCTCGCGGACTTCCTCACGCGTGAAGCCGACTCGCGTCTGGAACTCGGCCTCGCTGATATGAACCCCGTTGGCAATCTCATTGAGCGCCTGGTTCACCATCGCCAACTCGTCTTCTGTGAAGGAGACGACAATCTCTCCGCGCTTAATCTTCAACGATTGCATGTCTCAATATTACCTTGTGCGCTCGAAGAAAGCCCTGCCTTCCTCGGGTCGGAAACATGTGCCGCCATCCACGTCGTCTGGCGTCAGGATCACTATGGTACCCGATAAGTCATCCCAGTAAGCGGTGCGCCCGCGGAGCAACGAACGCTCGTCGGTTGGTGCCGTGAGGATACGGAGTACGAGCCCGGCGAACTCGGACTCATCCGTCTAGTCGACGAAATCACGCCGGTGATCGAGCCAGGCGTGGCCGCTCGCAATGCGCTGGGCGAGTGGCCACGCCTGTTCGTAGTCGAGGGGCATCGGCGGGCCTTAGTCGCGCGGGAGGCCGAGGCCGCGCTGGGCCATGATGTTGCGCTGGATCTCGCTGGTGCCACCGGCGATGGTCGACGACACTGCCGCCACGTGGCCGATGCCGAAGCGGCCGGCCACCGACCACTCGGGCTTGCCACCGATGACCTGCGAGTACAGGCCGTTCAGCTTCACGCCCAGGGCGGCGATGCGTTGCTGCATCTCGGAGCCGAACAGCTTGCACATGGAGGCCTCGTGGTTCGGCACCAGGCCAGCGTTCTGCATGCTGACGACGCGGTACGACATGAGCTTCGCGACGTTGGCCTCGATGAGGCGGTCGGCAAAAGCGAGCTTCACCTCGCGCTTCTTCGCGCCGACGGCGATCGCGGGGTTCTTCCTCGCAAACTCGATCATCGACTCGATCGATTTGCGGATGCCGACCGACGAGCCGATCGACGAGCGCTCGAAGTCGAGGGTGGTGGTGCCGATGTACCAGCCGCGGTTCTCCTCGCCGATGCGGTTGCGCGCGGGCACGCGGACGTTCTCGAAGAAGACCTCGTTGAAGATGGCGCTGCCGGCCATCGTCATCAACGGGCGGACGCTGACGCCCGGATCCTTCATGTTGAGGAGGAAGTAGCTGATGCCCCGGTGCTTCGGAGCATCGGGATCCGTACGCGCGAGCATGTACATCATGTCGGCGAACTGCGCGCCGGTGGTCCAGATCTTCTGGCCGTTGATGACGTAGTCATCGCCGTCCTTCACCGCGCGCGTCTGCACCGAGGCGACATCGGAGCCGGCGTTGGGCTCGGACCACCCCTGGCACCACTGCACGGCGCCATCGAGGATGCCGGGCAGGTGCTCTTTCTTCTGGTCCTCAGTGCCGTGCACGATGAGCGTCGGGCCCAGCATCATGACACCGAAGCCGCCGACGTTCATGGCGCCGAACTCGGCGAACTCCTCGTTGAGGATGAACTGCTTCTTGGTGTCCAGGCCGGCGCCGCCGTACTCCTTCGGCCACGCCGGGGCGACCCAGCCGCGCGAGGACAGCGCCGCGCGCCAGCGCTTCAGCGGGTCGCTCTCCTTCGCCTTGTCGCGGAAGAGGCCTTCGCCGGCGTCCTCGTCGTCGCTGCGAGCGCCGGGGCCACGACGCGGACCGCGTCCGCGGAACTCGTCGGGGTATTCCTTCTCGAGGAAGTCGCGGACTTCCTTACGCCATACGGCCTCTTCGGGGCTGTCGTTGAAATCCATGCTGCCTCCCTGGGTCGGGCTATTTCGCTGGAGCCGAAATAAAGGATAAGTGGTGGGGCATCTAGAACCAAGAACCAGCACGGGGAGGGCCACACACTGCGGAATCCGCAGTCAACGGGGGCGGAGCGGGCCCCGCGAAGAGGTCGGGGCTCGTCGAACCTTCGGTGCTGGTGTACCGAGCGGGAGGTTCGTCTACTTCGAGAACTCGGCCTCGATCGCCGCCCGCAGCGCCTTCAGTGTCGCGTCGCGTCCCTTCAGCTTGTTCACCGCGTGTGCGGGCATGCTCAGCTTCGCCAGCGTTGCCGCCGTGGCGCGCGACTCGCTCGCGACGTCGGCGGGTGGCACGACGCGATCGAGGAACCCGGCCGCAATCGCCGTGTCGTCGGGCGCGTAGACCTCGGCGAGGGCGAGCGCCCGGTGGAAGTGTGCGGGCGCGAGGCGCGCCCTCGTGATCTCGAACGCAGCCGTCGGCAGCGTCAACCCGATCGCCGTCTCGTTCGCCTGGATCTTGAAGGGGCCCGCCGCGCCGATCCGGTAGTCGGCCGACAGCAGAAGAAACGCCCCCATGGCGATCGCGTGCCCAGTGCAGCCGATGACCACCGGTGTGGGAAACGACAGGAGGCGTTCGGCGAGCGTGAAGCCTTCGCGCAGCATCGTGAGGCCGTCACCGCCGCCGCCGCGCAGGACGTTCAGGTCAAAACCGCCGGAGAACCTGCCCTCGCGCCCCAGGATGACCGCCGCGGCCTTGTCGGACTCTGCGCGGTCCAGCGCCGCGTTGATCTCGCCGAGCATCTGCAACGACAGCGCATTCACCTTGCCGTCGTCGAGCGCGATCGTGGCGACGTTGCTGCTCAGCTCGTACGTTGTCAGCTCAACCATCGCTCCCTCACTCGAATGCCGCGAACAGCTCCTCGAAGGC
>DATECV010000264.1:0-13399 GCA_035286725.1 Dehalococcoidia bacterium
GCCACCGCGATCAGCAGGTCGCTCACCTCGTCCCAGTGCAGTCCGCCCGGCTCCGGCGTCCCCACTGCGGACATCTCCGCCGGGTCGAAGTTGTCCAGGTCGATCGAGATGTACACGTCGTCGTCCAGCTTTGACACCACGTCGTCCGGCCCCGCCGCCCGCAGCTCACGCGGCGAGTAGAACGCCAGCCCCTCCTCGCGGATGAACGCCGCATCCTCGACCGACGCGCTGCGCAGACCCACCTGCGTCACCGGCGCCACGTCCAGCGCCCGGCGCAGCGTGCAGGCGTGGTTGAAGCGCGAGTCCAGGTACTCCTCGCGCAAATCGCTGTGCGCGTCGAACGCCAGCACGCACAACCCCGGCGTGCGCTTCGCGTGCGCCCGCACGGCGCCCGCCGCCACCGTATGCTCGCCGCCCAGCGTCACCACGAACTTCCCCGCGTCCAGCAGCTCTCCCACGACGTCCTCGATGCGCGAGCACATCGCCTCCGGCGAGCCCGTGTGCGGCGCCAGCTCCGGCAGCGTGTGGATGCCGTGCTTCCACGGCTCGATGCCGAGCCCGACGTCGTACAGCTCCATGTCCGCCGAGGCCTCGATGATCGCCCGCGGCCCGTCCCGCGTGCCCGCGCGCGCCGTCACCGTGCTGTCGTAGGGCACCGGAAGCACGACCACGCGCGACCCCTCGAACGAGGAGTGCTCCGCCCCCAGCGAGGCAAAGTTCACAGGCGGATAAAACCGTCCATCACCCACGAAGTCAGAGTATAGACGCCGCGCGCCGAAAGCGAGCCGCTCGCGCGTGTAAGCAACGGCCGGCGCAAATAAAACAGCCCGCCAAAGGCGGGCCACCATTCCCTGTTCCCTGTTCCCTGTTTCCGGCGCTCCCTACTTCTTCGGCCCGGTCGAACCCCGCAGCCGCGGATCCAGGATGTCGCGCAGCGTATCCCCCAGCAGATTGAACCCCAACACCACGATCGAAATCGCCAGCCCTGGCCACAAGACGAGCATCGGTCGCTGGATCGCGTCGCGTTGGTTGGACGCCAGGTCGCCACCCCAGCCTGGCGTACCCGTCTCCGCGCCGAGGCCCAGAAAGCTCAGCGTCGCCTCCGCAATGATAGCCACGGCAAACACGCTGCTCAGGCCCACGAGCACGAACGGCATGACGTTCGGGACGATGTACCGCCGCAAGATGTCCCATTCCGTCGCGCCCACCGAGCGCGCGGCAAACACGTATTCCTTGTGCTTTTCGACCAGCGCCACCACGCGGAGCAACCGCGACCCGCCGAACAACGCTCCAATCCCAATCACGATCACGACCGCCTTCAATCCCGGGCCGATTGCGGCGATCACGATGAACAGCACCGGGAGCTGCGGAATCGCTGCCCAGGCTTCACCCGACCGCTGGATTGCGTAGTCCACCCATCGGCCGAAGTATCCGCTGGCGATGCCAAGTACCGTGCCCGGGATGAAGCCAAAGATCATCACCGCAATGCCAAACGTTAGCGAGAGCCGCGCCCCGTCGAGGATCCTGCTGAAGATGTCCTGACCGAGCTTCGTCCCACCGAACGGATGCTCCCACGAAGGGCTTGCGTACTGCGCGCCTATGTCGATGGCGCGCGGATCGTACGGAGCGATCAACGGGCCGATGATCCCCAGCACGACGAAGGCGATCACGACGAACAGCCCGATGAATCCGGCCGGGTTCTCCAGCCACGGCCTCAACGCACGCGCCAACCACGGTCGTTGCGGGGGAAGCTCCCACGACTCCTGCTGTGCCATCGCGACGCGCTCGCGCGCAATCGTCGCCACGTCAGGAGTACCTCACGCGGGGGTCGATGAGAGCATATGACAGGTCGACCAAAAGGTTGACGATAATCACGACGAATGCCGTGTACACGGCCAGGAACTGGATAACCGTCAGGTCCCGAAGGCCCGCGGCGCTGAAGAACCAGAATCCGAGCCCGTCAATGCTGAGCACCCGCTCCGCAATCACCGAACCACTGAACACGGCGATGAAGGCCGTCCCCAGTGCCGTGATGATCGGCGTACCGGCGTTGCGCAAGGCGTGCGCGACGATCACGGTGCGGCTTCGCAGGCCTTTTGCGCGCGCCGTGCGCACGTAGTCGCTGCGCAGGACCTCCAGCATCGTCGTCCGCGTCAGACGCATCAACCCTGCCGAGCCCGCCACACCCACGATGAGCGCCGGCGGGAGCATGAGCCGGAGATTCTCGTACGGATCCTCATAGATCGGTACATACCCGCCGACTGGCTGCGAATAGCTCCAGAAATAGGCGGGCAGCACGATGAGCAGCGTCAGCAGGAAGAACTCCGGCACTGAAGCCGCGGCCACCGCTCCGAAGCGGACCGAGTAATCGGGCCACCTGTTCCGGAAAATCGCCGATATCACGCCGAACGTGATGCCGACGAAAGCTCCTACCGCGAGGCTCATCGCCACGATCTGGAAGCTCGGGGGAGAACGGCGGATGAACTCGTCCCGAATCGATTTCTGGCTGTAGAATTCGTCCCCGAAGTCCCCCCGGACAAGATCCCCCAGCCAGACGACGTACTGCTCGGCGATGGGCTTATCCAACCCGAACTGTTTCTCCAGGCGGTCAATCTGCGCCGGCGTCGCTCCCTGGCCGGCGATGGTCTCTGCCGGGTTCTGGCCGGGTGCGACGCGCAGCATCACGAAGACAATCAGCGATACCCCGAAGAGGATGATCGGCAGCCAGGTAAGCCGGCGCATCGTGTATCGCAGCATCTGACTCTCGTCTTACGTTTCCAGGCGCCGTTGCTCGTCGCTGAACCACGTCGTCCGGTTGAACAACCCGAGCGACCCGCGCCCGGTGATCGCACCCTTCAGGTACTCGTAGCGCCCGGCAAAATTGATCGACGAGTGTGTGTTGAACATCGGCGCGGCCTTCCGCATGATCACACGCTGCGCCTCCAACACCTTCTCCACACGGGCTTCCTCGTCCAGCTCCTGCGCCGCCGCCAGCACCGCCGCGTCGACATCCGCATCCACGAAGTCCATGAAATTCGATGGACGGCCCGCGCTCGTGTCGGCCCCCATGTAGAACCGCAGCGGTAGATCCACGTCCTCGTATGCAAGGTGCTGGAAGCATGTCATCTTGAAATCGTGCTGGTTCAGTGTCTGGCTGAACCAGCGCACGAGGTCCTCCTGCAACAGTCGGACCTTCACACCGCCCCGAGCCAGCTGCTGCTGCAGCACCAGCGCCAACTCCGCATCGCCCACGCGGTTGCTGTGCTTCATTTCGATTTCCTGCCCGTAGTCGAACGATGCCGCATCCAGCAGGCTCTTCGCCTCGGCCACGTCCGTCGCCCAGTAATCAACCAGGTCTGCGTCATCCTCCGGCAAGACGTAGCGCTTGTGGGCCGGCGGGATGGGCGCCGCCTTGACGCCATCGCCCTCTTCCATCAACTGGATGATTTCGCCGCGGTCGATGAGCTTGTTGAACGCCCTGCGAATGCGCTCGTCCTCGAACATCGGCGCCTGCTTGACATTCAGCATCAGGTTGAAATAGTCGCGGGCAAGGTCGCTGCCCGTGACGATCCGGTCGCCGAGCCTGGAGATTACGTCGTCCATCTGCGACTTGCTCGTAAAGCCCAGCGTATCGACCTCTCCGTCCAGGAACGCCGCCAGCGCTGCGTTGTCATCCGTGATAAACACGAAGTCCAGGCCGTTCATGTATGGCTGGCCCGCGATGTCTCGGCCGTTCTGGAACGTCCGGAAGTTTTGGAACTTGCGGAACTTGACGTTCGCGCCGTTGTCGTGGCTCTGCAGAACCCAGTGACCCGATCCGATCCCGTCCTTCTGCATGAAGTCCGCGTCTTGCAATATCTCCTCAGGCATGATCGAGCTGAAGATCGGCGATCCGGCATTCGACGACGTGTACAGCCACGCCCACGGAAACTTCTGCCGGATCCGGATGGTTTTGTCGTCCGTCGCCTCCATCGTGTCCAGCACATCATGGAGCCAGCTGTACCCGATGGGCACTTCGTCCCTGAACCGCAGGTAGCTCGCGACGACATCCGACGCCAGTACCTTGCGCCCGCTCACCGGCGCCTTGTCGTGGAACGTCGCGTCGCCGATCGTGACAATGATCTCGAGTCCCTGGTCGTCCACCTGCTCCACGCTTGTTGCCAGGAATAGCTCAAGCTGGCCCGTGTCCGTCGGAACATAGAAAAGGTGGTCGAAGATGGTGAATCCCAGCGTGAGGCCCTGCGCCAGCGGGAAGATGCCCGGACCAAACACGTTCATGCTCGGCAACGCTGCCGCCTGGCGCACCCGCAGGATGCCGCCCGGCTGCGCGGGACCGTCCTGGTACCCGTCGTTTACCGTGCTCGTCGGCGGCACGACCGTGCCGTCACCGCCGCCGTTCGTCTTTTTGTCGCTCTTGCACCCCACCAGCGCGACCGCGCCCAGTGCCGCCCCACCCGCAACCGCACCCGAAAGCACCCGCCGGCGCGTTACCCGCTGGCGCCCCCAGTAGCGAAGCCCCAGATTCTGCTCGCCCATTCGTCCCGCCTCCTGGCTGTCACCGCTTCAGTCCCAATCCATGGGGGTTCGCTGAACGGTGTTCATTGTGCGGGCGACCTGCCCCACTGTCAACAGTACGTTGCGGCCATTTGAAGAGTTGCGAAACGAGCCTGTGTCAATCACACACAGGCAGGGTAATGAAGGCGGAAAGTGACCGTGTGTAAAAAATGAAACATGTGCGCGGCCGCCGGCGAGGAGCCGGTGCAAACGAATGTGACGGCCTAGTGGCGGCCGCTGTCCTGCGGCGGCGTGTACGCCGTCAGCCCCAGCTTCCGGCGCAGCAGGTACGCACCCGTGCCTGCGACGAAGACGCCGGACAGCACCACGCCCAGCACCACGAGCTGCACCTCGACCGTGTCCTCGTTCTCCGGACCGGCGCCCTCTTCCTGCGCCGACACCGCCGGAGCCGGCGCATCGTGCGCCAGGCCGGCCGCCTGCGCCCCCCGCCAGGGGACCGCGGCCGCAAACGTCACGATCAGCGCGATCACCAGCAGTCTCATCGCGCGCCATGGTACCGGCGCCCGGCCATAGCGGCTACTCGCCGGCGTCCGGGGTCGGGGCCATCCCCCCGGGGATCACGTGAACGGAGACCACGTTCAACGTGCGCGGAAAGTGCACGATCTTGATATACGTGCCGTCCGTGACCAGGTGGTAGTCCAGCGGCTCTACCTTGAAAATCGAGCGGTCGATCTGAACATAGAAGCTCTGCCAGACGACGACGAGGTCGGCCCGCTGCCACTTCCGCAGCACCACGCCCTCCGTCTCCGTCAGCGGCGACCCCAGGTCCCGCCCGTACAGCCACACCTGGTACGCCAGCAGCAGGCCCACCAACGCCACGAACGACACCGTGACATACCCGATGCCTCCGACCCCGCTCCGCACCGCGTACGCCACCACCAGCGCGTCCACCACCAGCAGCGCCGCGTAGACGGCCAGGCTGCGAAGAAGTGCGGAGCGAGGGGCGGGTTCGGGGTCGGCCACGGGTCACTCAGGCAGCGGCGGCAGCAGGATCGTCTCCCCCGGGATCAGCGCGGCGTCGTCCAGCGTCCAGCCGTTCAGCGTCGCGATCGCCCGCGCGTAGGCGTCGATGTCGTCCCCCGGCGCGATCGTCGTTTCCGCGATGCCGTACAGCGAATCGCCCTCCTCTACCACGTACTCCCGGAACGCCACCGTCTCGCCGGTGGTCGGCTCGGCCTCCGGCGTCGCCGCGGCCGGCGTCGGCGTGCCGCCGGACTGCGGCGGCGTATCCTGACCTTCCGTCGCGATGGCCGCGGGTGTCGACCCGCCGCCCCCCTCCGCCGTGACCGTGGGCGTCACCTTCCCCACCGACACCGTGGACGAGCCCGACGACTCTCCCGGCGGCCGTACCAGCAGGAAGATCGCCACCGCCGTGCCCACCAGCATGAACAACAGCGCGCCCCGATACAGGTTGAACGACGGCATCGCGCTGGCCGGCGCCAGGCAGTCCGCGCAGTACGTCGCGTTGCCGTGGTCAGCGCAGTACGTTTTCGCGCAGCGCTTGCACGCGTTGATCGCGGTCTGGTCGCAGGAGTAGCAGTTCATGGTGTTGCGGGCAGTGTACCGCGCGCGCCTCTACGGCCACCGGTACGCCAACGAAAACGCGCGAGGCTGGAAGCTGGAGTCTCGACGCTGGACAGGTCTTCCAGCCTCGAGCTTCCGGCATCCGGCCTCGCGCTCGGTTCCAGGTTCTGCCTCGGTCCGGGGCCTATGTCAGCTCGACCGTCGCGCCCGCGTCCTTCAGCTTCGCGGCCACGGCCTCGGCCTCCGCCTTCGCGATGCCTTCCTTCACCGTTGCCGGCGCCGACTCCACCAGGTCCTTCGCTTCCTTCAGGCCCAGCGTCGTCACCTCGCGCACGGCCTTGATGACGTTGATCTTGTTCGCGCCCGCCTCCTTGATCACCACGTTGAACTCGGTCTTCTCTTCCTCGGCCGCAGCCGGGGCCGCACCGCCGCCCGCCGCGGGCGCCATCATCATCGCCGGAGCCGCCGCCGTGATCCCGAACTCGTCCTCGATCTTCTTGTTCAGGTCGCGCAGCTCGATGATGGTCATGCCCTTGATGATGTCAAACGCTTCTTCAACCTTCGCCATTTGTCCCACTCCGTTCTTGCTCTTCGCTGATTGGTTGCGTCTTGCTCTTCCGTCCTACGCCGCCGCTTCCCCCTCCAGTTGGCCCGCCCTGGCGTCCACCAGCCGTGCGAACGACTGGATGCTGTCGTTCAACAGCACCGCCAGCTGCTGCACCGGCTGCACGAACGCCCCGGCCAGCCTGCCGATCAGCTCCTCGCGCGAAGGCAGCGACGCCAGGTCCGCGACGAGCTTCCCGTCGGAGATGGCTCCGTCCATGAACACCTTCTTCGGCGCGAAGGTGTTCCGGGCGGTCCTCTGGTAATCGGCCACCGCCTTCGACGGCGCGATGATGTCCCCGAATCCGAAGATGACCAGCGATGGCCCCTCGGCCACCTGCCCGGCAACTTCATTCCCCGCCTGCGCCGCCGCGATCTGGAACAGCTTGTTCTTCACCACGCGCGCTTCGACCCCGGCGTCCCGCAGCGCCCGCCGCAGCGTGGTCATCTCCTTCACCGTCAGCCCGCGATACTCCGCGCCGATCATGATGGTCGACTTCTCGACCAGTTCCTTCAGCTCGGCGACCGTTGCTTCCTTCTTCGCCGTTGGCATACGCCGTCCTCCCGCACAAACAGAAAACCCCTGCCGAAGACAGGGGCACATACGTCAGAACTGCCGCATTCGCGCGCGTTCGCTCGTCGTATCGTGCTTCGGCAGGCTGTGATTAAGCCCCGCGGGCGCCTGCTGTCTTCAGCGACGGAACTCTACCGGAACCGTCGACCGCGGCGCAAACGGCGGCAAGCATCGATTCTGACGGAAACCCCGCGATCAAAAAGCGTATAGTGACATTTGGCACTACCGGCAGGTGCCGTTCATCCGTGTACGGGCCCACCCCCGAGCCAACAGACTACAGGGGCCGGAGCGGCGCTATCGACCGGATTCCTGGATCGATCAGCCGCCGCTCGGAAGGAACGCCGCCATGCCGATCAGAGCGTACGCCTCCAGCCCCGCCACCGTGCTGGCGAAGCTCGACAGCACCCTCCACGCCTTTCCCGAGGATTCCCGCCCGGCCGCGCGCGAACTCGTGCTCGCCGTCTCCTCCGTGCTCGCCCGCCTCGACGCCGCCCTCCGCGCCGACATCGATGCGGAGCTCGATGCCCTCAGGGCCTGCCTCCGCCGGCCTCGGCTCGCCGTCACCAACGGCCGCCACTGACGGCAGCGCCGTTCGGCGACTCCATCGCGGACGCCGGTGGGCCTCCGCTATACTGCCCGTCTCATGGCGCAGACCACGAACGTCGGCATCCTGAACGTCACCGGCTACGTCGGGGCCGAGCTCGCACGCCTCCTCTACACCCACCCGCACGTCAAGGTCGTCGGTATCACCGGCCGCTCCGCTGCGGGCAAGCGCCTGCCGGAGATCTTCCCGCACCTCTTCGCGCTCGACCTCCCGGTCCTCGAGGCCCTCCCCGAAGGCTGTGACCTCGTCTTTAGCGCCCTGCCTCACGCCGCCGCGGCCCAGCACCTCGTCCCATTTATCGAGGCCGGCGTCCCCATCGTCGACATCAGCGCGGACTTCCGCCTGAAGGACGTCGCCGCCTACGAGGCCGCCTACAAGACCACCCATCCGGCTCCACACCTGCTCCCGCAGGCCGTCTTCGGCATGCCCGAGCTCCACAAGAGCGATGTCCGCGATACACGCCTGTGCGCCGTCCCCGGCTGCCACGCGTCCGGGGTCATCCTCGCGCTCGCCCCGCTCTTCGCGGCCGGTCTCATCGCGCCCGCTGTGGTCGCCGATACCAAGACCGGCCTCTCCGGCGCCGGCCGCGCCCTCGGGCTCAACGTCCACTTCTCCGAGGCCGATGAGAACGTCGCTCCCTACGCCCTCGACGGCCACCGCCACCTCCCGGAGATGACCCAGGAGCTGGGCTACGCCGCCAGCGGCGACTACGCCTCGCCCGCACCTGCCATCACCTTCGTGCCGCACTTCACCCCGATGACCCGCGGCATCCTCTCCACCTGCTACGCCGATCTGCTCCCGGGGAAGTCCCTCGACCGCGCCGGCCTCGCGGATCTCTTCCGCGAGTTCTACAAGGATGCGCCCTTCGTCCACGTCTCCGATATACCGCCTTCCACGAAGGCCGTCACCGGGACGAACTTCTGCGTGATCCATCCGTCGATCAACTTGCAGACCGGCAAGGTCGTCGTCACCTCCGCGCTGGACAACCTGGGCAAGGGAGCCGCCGGCGCCATGGTGCAGTGCATGAACCTGATGCGCGGCTACGACGAAGACGCCGGACTCCGCACGCTCGGACTGTTCCCCTAGATGGCCACGAAGCCGAAGCAGGCCACCCGCCGCACGTCGAAACAGGCAACTTCTCGGAACGGCGCGTCGCCGAACGGCCCGCGCCCTTCCCTAACGTCCAGACTTAAGCCGGCCACGCCTCCGCGCGGTATCACCCTGATCCCCGGCGGCGCCGCGACCAGCCCGCAGGGCTTCTTGGCCGGCGCTGTCTACGCCGGCATCAAGACCGTCGGCGACGACCCGCTCGACCTCGGGATCCTCGCTTCCGACCGCACCGCGACGGTCGCCGCCATGTTCACCCGCAGCACGGTGAAAGGCGCGGCCGTCCTCCAGTCGCAGATGATCGCGCGCCGCGGAATCGCGCGTGGCGTCGTTGTGAACGCCGGTATCTCGAACGTAGCCACCGGTCCGCAGGGTCTACAACACGCCGCGGAGATGTCCCGCCTCGCAGGCGACCTCGTCGGCGCAGGGCCCGGCGACATGCTCGTCGGCAGCACCGGCGTCATCGGCAAGCCGCTGCCCATGGACAAGATCCGCACCGGCATTCCGCGCATCCAGCTCTCGCCACATGGCGGCGCCGCCTTCGCTCGCGCCATCATGACGACCGATACGCACCCCAAGACGATGGCCGTGCGCGTCGGGGGCGCGCGCGGCTACACCATCGGCGCCGTCGCCAAGGGATCCGGCATGATCCACCCGGATATGGCCACGATGTTCTGCTTTCTCACCACCGACGCCGCCGTCGATCGTCGCTTCCTTCAACAAGCGCTCCATGACGCCGTCGACGCCTCCCTCAACATGCTCAGCGTCGATGCCGACACCAGTACCAGCGACACCACCGCCATCTTCGCCAACGGCGCTGCCGGCGGCGAAGAGATCACCGCACGCGGCCCCGCCGCCGCCCAGTTCCAGGCTGCCCTTCGCTACGTCACCACCGGGATGGCGAAGATGCTCGCCCGCGATGGCGAGGGCGCGCAGAAGCTCATCGAGGTGCGCATCGAAAGCGCGGTATCGCTGAAGGAGGCGCGCGCGGCAGCCCGCACCGTCACCGCCTCCCCCCTCGTGAAGACCGCCGTCCACGGCAACGACCCCAACTGGGGCCGCCTGCTCATGGCCATCGGCCGCAGCTACGTCCGCATCAACCTCGATCGCACCCGCGCCTGGATCGGCGCCGTCCCCGTGTACAACCGGGGCCCCATCACCTTCGACGAGCGCGCCGCCGCCCGCGAGCTCCGTAACGAACACGTTGTCCTGCGCGTCGACCTCGGCGTTGGCGATGCGTCAGCGACGGCCTGGGGCTGCGACATGACTCCCGAATACGTACACATCAACGCCGACTACACGACGTGACCACAACGACCGCACGCCCCACCGTCATCAAGCTCGGCGGCTCCACCCTCGGCGCCCACGACACCTCGCTGCGCGATATCGCCGCCGCCCGCCGTGAAGGGCGCCCCATCGTCGTCGTCCACGGTGGCGGCGCCACCATCAGCGCCTGGCTCTCCCGCGCCGGTATCCAGCCGCGATTCGTCAGTGGCCTCCGCGTCACGGACGAAGCCTCGCTCGAGATCGTCGTCGCAGTCCTCGCCGGTCTCGTGAACAAGACGCTCGTCGCGGAGCTCAGCGCGCTCGGCGCTCCCGCGATCGGCCTCAGCGGCGCCGACAGCATGCTGCTCCAGGCGCGCCGCTTCGACGACGAGCTCGGCTACGTCGGCCAGGTGGTCCGCGTGAACCCCTACGCCGTCGAAGAGCTGCTGCGCCTCGGGCACTTGCCCGTCATCGCGCCGATCGCCATCGAGCCCGACGGCAAGCAACTCCTCAACACCAATGCCGATACCGCCGCCGGGGAGCTGGCCGCCGCCCTGAAGGCCGAGTGCCTGGTGTTCCTGACAGATGTGGAAGGCGTCCTCGACGAACAGAAGCGCCTGCTCCCCCACCTAACAGCCTCCGAGGCGCAGTCGCTGATCGCGAGCGGCACCGCGGCCGGCGGCATGATCCCCAAGCTCGAGGCGGCCATCCGCGCCGTAACCGCCGGCTGCGCCACGCATGTCGTCGACGGCACCCGCGAAGGCGCCCTGGCAAACGTGCTTTACGGAGAGGATCAGGGAACGACCGTCAGCCGGTAAGGCGTTTCCCGTACAGCCACCCGCCCAAACAGACGATCCTTACACTGCGGCACACACCCGCCCGAAGGAGGACGCATGCCCCGCTACCTGCTCCCCGGCCTCGCCCTTATGGCCCTCGTCTTCGCCGCCTGCAGCGGCGGCAGCGACAAGAACGACGACAACGGCGGCGACGGCGACGAGACGCCCGCCGCTACCCGCACCAAAGCGCCCTCCACCGGCGGCGGCGATCTCGAGGAGCACGAGGACGAGCTTCGTGAGACCGCGGTCGATGCCTACAAGGCCATCTTCGGCGAGGGCGCCCTCGACGCCTATAAGTTCGCCTCGGCGGACTTCAAGGAGAAGTGCTCGCTGGACGACTTCATCAGCATCATCGCCTTCGTGAAGATCTTCCTCGGCAACATCGATGCCGAGGACATCGACGTCGAAGTCACCGGCGTCCGATACGAGGACGGCAAGGCATTCGTCGAGATCGCTGGCACCATCAAGGGAGAAGAGCTCACCGCCGGCGACGAAAGCGACGACTTCTCGGACTACTGGATCTACGAAGACGGCCAGTGGAAGTGGGGCACCGACGACGACGACCCCTGCGACACCAGCATCAATGCCGGAGGCGACGACGCGACGCCCGCCACCGGCCCCGGCTCCTCGCGCGCCGAGCCAGCCCCGCTGGGCGAGCCCGTCGATGCCGGCGATCTCCGCGTCACCGTCCTCACCGCCGACCTCGACGCGGCCGATCAGCTCGCCGATCTCGGCGACTTCCCCTCGACGCCGGTCCCCGGCCGCCGCACCGTCCTCGCCCGGGTCATGGTGGAGCACATCGGTGAAGATCCCGACGAGACCGTCCAGGTCTACGAGAGCGACTTCAAGATCACCGGCTCGAAGAACATCATCTACGACTCGTTCTCCGACGACACCTCGTGCGGCTTCCTCGAGGAGGCCTTGCAGGGGGAGATGTTCCCCGGCGGCCAGCTCGAGGGATACGTCTGCTTCCAGGTGCCCGAAGACGAGACGGACCTGCTCCTCATCGCCGAGCCGTCCTTCAGCTTCGGGGATGAGGGACGCCGGTTCTTCGCGCTGGAGTGACTACAGTAGCTCGAGATCGGGGAAATACGTCCGAAAGTAACGCTGATCCCGCGTGATGAGCCCGGCACACTCGACCAATGCGTGCCCGCCGACGATGAAATCGGCGATCATGTGCTGCCTCGCCCGTAGCCTCGCGCCGCACTTCGAGCAGGGGACGCGGTTCAAGGCGCCACACTCACCACACGCAAAGCCATCAGGTCGGCGCGACGTGTACCGCCGCCACGCCAGACTGGCCTCGTAAAGGGCGGCTCGCGATGAACGGATCACCACGAGATCCGTTTCATCCAAGAACCGATCGACTTCCGACTGCCCGGAAAACCGTGAGCCCAGCTCGGCATATACGACATCGCAGATGCCGAGCGGTCCGTCTTCCGTCGCCTCCTCAAGCCGCTCGACCGACTCTTCATAGTGCTCAGAGTCAGGCGAGAGCACGTCGAACAACACGTTCGAATCGACAGCCTGCACTACCGGCCCCGCATCTCGTCGATCATCTGGTCGATCTCCGAACCCTTGAGATCCTTCAGGAAGCCGTGCCACTTCCTGAAGGCGTCACTCTTTCGCTTCTTGCGAATTCGCACGCCCGCCGAGTCCTCGACGAACGCAATTTCGTCACCTGTCTTCAACCCAAAGTGATCCCGGACGGCCTTTGGAACCGTGATCTGCCCTTTGCTGGTAATACGCGCAACCGAGACGACAGGCTCGCGACGTCGCCGCTTTGGCTTCAGTTGGCTGACCATGCGTGAACCTCCACAGCTCCGCCTCTACTGTAAGACATCATGGTAAGGAATTCAATCCTTACCGGTCCTCATTTCCGCCCCACGAAGGCGCTGTACCGCCACCACGCCGCACCCGCCGCGTCGTAGGCCCGCATCTCCGCCTCGATCGGGTCCACCGGCCCGTCCGGGTCCGCCGCCCGCTGCTCGGCGATCGTTTCCCGCAGCGGCGCGTAGTACGCGTCCCACACCCGCTGCGGCAGCGCCTCCGCCAGCACCACCTCGAACGCGGCGTCGCGGATCGCCGCCACGTACGCTTCCAGCGTCACGAACGGCCCGGTCACGTGCGGCGGCGTGGCCTCCGCCGGCGGATCCGCCGCCGTCCACGTCCAATCGCTGACTACGATCGTCCCGCCCGGCCGCAGCGCCCGATGCATCGCCCGAAGGCAGCGCTCGGTCCCGACGATGCTCGGCGCGCCGATGCAGATCGCCGCGTCGAAGGCCCCGTCGCGCACCGGCAGCATCCCACCAT
>DATECV010000265.1:0-3168 GCA_035286725.1 Dehalococcoidia bacterium
CAGCTGTCAGAATGTTCTTCAACCATGGGCTCAAACTCTAATTCCCAATCCGATCGCGGTCAATGAAACTGGTCCCTGAAATTGTTGCCGCATTTTCATCTAGTCTAGCTATGCATTTCGTATAGCTTCAATGTAGACCATGTGGTCCGCTGTGAAGACGTGCGCTCCCTTCTAGATTCAACACCTCGACACCCAAGAGACGCCCCTCCGCATCGAAGTCCAGCGCCACGTCCTCCGTCACGCGCACCGTCCGCGCTACGCAGGCCGCCTCGAGTGCCGCCGCGGACAGCGCGATATAGAGCGCGTCAACCACAGGATCGTGCTCAATGGTCAGAAACATTCAGGGCAGGCCACACGTGGCCAAATAGTTAACAGGCCAAGCTGCTCACGAGCTAAGGCGGCTAACAGCCGCCGGCGAAGGTCTTCCCGGGGGCCCACATGTTCCAGGAGGCGGCGTGGGCCCACTTTTCCGACGCGAAGGACCAGTCGTGGAAGGCGAGGTTGCCGTTCCCGACGTCGGCCGCCTTCGCGAGGCCGACGTACACCATGATGATGGCCAGGTTGTAGTCGTTGCCGTCGTTGCCGCGCCAGAGCGGCGCCGCGAGCAAGCGACCCTGTGGGTCCACGCGCGTCGAGTCGTAGCGCAGGTACACCGTGCGGCCGGGCGTCAGGAAGATGTTGGCCAGGGCGTCCTTCGCCCACTGTCCGCCGCACTGCCCCAGGTCGGGCGCGTCCATCTGCAGCATGCGGATGCGCTGGCCGCCACAGGTGAACGACTCACCATCTTCAACGGAGTCCACGACGCAGGCGCTGCCCGGCGGGTGGTTGCCCTGCACCGCCTTCACCGCCGCCGCCATGTCGATGCGGCCGGCGCCCACGCCGGTCTCGCCCGCCCGCAGCGGGGTCGCCGAGTTCCGGATCACGTCGGTGATCTGCGCCGGTGTCAGGCCGCGGTTCAGTGACAGCAGCAGCGCCGCCAGCCCCGACACCTGCGGCGTCGAGAACGACGTACCGTCGCCCTCCGCGTACGGCTGCCCGCTGAGGCACGACAGGAAGACGTTGCACAGCGACTGTCCGATCGGCCCGATCACGTCCTCGCCCACGGCGACGACGTCGACCTCCGGGCCGTAGCTCGAGAACGCCGCGCGCCGGTCCGCGCTCGCCGATGCCGCGCCGACGCCGAGGACCTCGGGGATGCGCGCCGGGAATGCGACGCCGCTCGTGCCGCTGTTGCCCGTGGCGGCGACGACCAGCGCGCCGTACACGTTCATCGCCTCGGCGACGGCGTCGCGGACCACCTGCGCATCTTCGAGGCCGCCCAGGCTCAGGTTCAGGATCTTCGCGCCGTTGCGGGCCGCGTACACGATGCCGCGCGCCGTCGCGACCGAGTCGCCGGAGCCGTAGCAGTCCAGCACCTTCACGGGCATGATCTTCACGTTGCGCGCGACGCCGACCATGCCCTGTCCGTTGACCGGCGCCGCGATGATGCCCGCGACGAACGTCCCGTGACCGATCTCGTCGCGCACGAGGCCGTTCGTCACGTTCGAGCAGCCGGGCGCGCTGTCGCTCACGAAGGCGCAGCCGTTCACGTCGTCGACGCAGCCGTTGCCGTCGTCGTCGGCGCCGTTGTTCGGGACCTCGCGCGGGTTGAACCAGATGTTGGCCTTCAGATCGGCGTGCAGCACGTCGACACCGGTGTCGATCACCGCCACCAGCACGTCGGGCGAGCCGGTGGTGATGTCCCAGGCCTGCGGCGCGTTCACCGACTGCAGGTAGCTCGACTGGTCGCTGTAGAGGGGGTCGGCCGGGTAGTCCGCCACGGCGACGCTCGTCACCGGCTCCGCGTAGCGCACCCCATCGACCGCCGCGATCGCGCGCACCGTATCCGCGGTGTCGGTCGAGCCGGGTGACACCTCGAGCGCGTGCAGGTCGTCGAGACGCCGTTCGACGGCGAAGCCGCGCGCCTCGATCCGGGCCGCCGCCTCGTCCAGGGTCGCGCCGCTCTCGACAGCGGCGATGATCGAGCCCGACCGGCGAGGCAGCGGCGGAAGATCACTTGAGGCGACCCAGAGAGCCGCCACGAGGAAAAACAACTGGAAAGCGAGAAATCGACGGCTCAACCGAATCAACTCCACTGAGATGCTTGTAACCAACGGAGCCGAATCGTATCATAGCGCAACATCGACACACGAACTACAGGTCAGGAGGGCTTTCATGCGCGTTTTTGCGATGTTCGGGCGGTCGGCGCTGCGATGGCGCACCGCGGCCGTCGCCCTCCTGGGGTTGACGGCAGCGGTCACGCTCGGCGCGCGCTGCATCGAGCAACCGTACGCCTACGTCGACAGCGAGGGGTACACGCACATCACCGGCCGCATGGTGAACGACACCGATATCCAGGGCGCCCAGCTCATGCTGCGAGGCACGCTCTACGACGCCGCCAACAATGTCCTCGCCACGAAGGACCAGGCGCCGTGCCCGCCGGACCTGAAGCCGTACTCCGAGATCAGCTTCGACATCCGCTTTGACAACCCCGGCATCCCGCCCTGGGATCACTTCGACGTGCGACCCATCTCCGGCAAGGCGCTGGCGGCGCCTCTGCCGGACCCGGACGTCGTCCTCTTCTCCGCCGAGGCGTTTCGGTTCGAGGGGCTGCCCCCGATCCCTGGACTGCCCATCACTGACGCGGATGTGCTTTTCACGTTCAATGCCCGCAACCGTTCGCAGAACACGTACCTCGTCCAGTTCTGCGCGATCGTCATCGACAACAAGAGCCAGGTGATCGACGCGGTGCAGACCGAGCTGGTGAGCATCGACGAGAACGGCAACATCTTCCCCGCCGTCATGACGCCGCTTCCGTACCCTGTGACGGTGTACGCGATCGCTGACGACGTGCCGAAGGGCCCTATCCAGGTGAAGGCGTGGCTCTGGTTCGGCGAGAAGGGGGCTTCAACGTCCCAGTGGCAGTATGTGGAGACGTCGCTCTTCACCATCCAGACGGAGCAGTTCCCCTAGGCCGCGCTCGCATGCAACAAGAAGAGAGGGCTCGCCACATCGGCGAGCCCTCTCTTCTTGTTTCCTGATCGCCAACGCCGGCGCTGCTCCTTAACGGTCGCGCTCCGCGCCCTCGCCCAGCGCGGCCTGCGCCGCCGCCAGCCGCGCGATCGGCAC
>DATECV010000266.1:0-16481 GCA_035286725.1 Dehalococcoidia bacterium
TCGCATATGGCTACGACGGTAGCGGCCGCCGGGTCGTTTACGAAACGGCCGCGGGCGGGCAGATCCTGGGCATCGCATCGTCGCCGGACGGCGGGAAGCTCGCGCTCGCCGAACAGATAGAAGATCCGTGTCCGGTCGCCGGTGAGCCGTGTAAGGACTTTCGTGACGTCACGCGGGTCAGGGTCATCGACCTGCACAACGGCAAGATTCAGTTCGACATTGGGGCGGATGACGCCTCCTTCGCGGCGTTCCCGGGCCGGCCGCAGTTCGTGACCTGGCGCGCGGACGGCCGGGGCGTCGTCGTCGAAGGGCACATCGGCGACGAGTCGCCGGCTGTCTTCGCGACGGTGATGTTGGATGATCGGACAGTTGCCGTAGAGGATTCACGAGGCTTCTGGTTGAAGATCGCGCCGAGCGGCGAGGCGATGCTGCACACGCCGGAGGAGACATGCGGCGGTCTCAACCTTTCCGTCGAGCGCCACGAACTCAGCGTCACGGAACTGGTGACCGGCCGCGAGCTCGCGGCGCTGTCCGACGGCACCTTGAGCTTCATACCGGTTGCGTGGTCGCCGGACGGCAGCCAGCTCATGTACAAGACCTACACCGCGGTACCGGACGCTCAACTTCCGGAGTGTCCGGCGATTGACCCCGCGACCGTCCGCTGGCACACGCTCGACCTCGCGACCGGCGCATCGGCGGATAGCGCCGACCGCTACGCGATCGAGCAGAGCTGGTACGGTGACGCGGTTTTGGAGTTCCGTTGCCGCGACGAGCCCGTCGAAGAGCCGGCGGACTGCATCGGAGACGGCCATGCGCTTCCGGTCGACCTCTACGCCGACGGCGTGCTGGTGGCATCGGGCACCGATTTCCGACGCATCGTTGAGGCCCCACGCTGGTAACGGGGACGGTTATGGAGGGCCACCCATCCCTAGCCCGGCGCGGCGGGGGCCGATAGGATCCTCGCAGCGGGGCTACACCAGACAGGGAGGGTGCCATGGCTGTACGGGGGTATGTGCTCATCGAGGCTGAGGTGGGCAAGGCGAAGGCTGTCGGCGAGTCGGTGCGGAAGATGTCGCACGGGGACGCGCGGGTGACGGCGGTCGATACGGTGACGGGGCCGTTCGACGTGATCGTGCAGCTAGAGGCGGACGACCTGGACAAGCTTGGGAACGCGATCACGGAGGGGATCCAGCGGGCCGAAGGCGTGCAGCGGACGACGACGTGCCTGGCGGTGAAGTTGGGGTAGCCAGGTCGAGTGGCTCAGTGTGTCAGTGTGTCAGTCGTCAGTGCACCTTGAGGGCTCCCTGTGCGCTGGCGCATGAACGATCGACGCGCACGGAGCACTGAGCGGAGCTGTCTCCTACAGTGACTCTGCGAGAGGCTCCGCCGCCACTGACTACAGCTTGTTAGCCCATTGGCAGCCGTTGGTGCGTGGGTGGCGCTGTCGCATGGGACGCACGACACTGGGTGCGGGAAGATCCCTCCCTGACGGGACAGCGTCGCTGCGCTCGGGATGACGTGCTGTGCGCACCCGTGGAAAACGCTCGCTATTCCTTCAGCTCGAAGGTGAAGCTGTCGTTCTGGTACGCCAGGAGGCGATGGTCGGGATCGGCGGAGAACCAGGCGCGCTGATTCTTGCCGTCGGCGGAGATCTGGACGAGCCAGGAGTCCTGCTCGCCGACGGGCGTGTCCGTGGTGCGGCGGATCACCTCGATGCGGACGGTCTGCGTGCGGCGCGTACCCGTGAGCACCGTCGTGTAGTTCTCCAGGTATCCCTCCTCGAAGCGGATGGTCCGCCAGAGGAACAGGGAGGTGTCGTTGTCGTAGGCGTGCTCGTCCGGGAGGCAGAGGGGCGCGCGACGGGGCACGTCCGGAGTGGTCTCATCGGACGGCCGAAAGACCTGCTCTTCGATGCGGACGACGATGCCGCTGTCGCAGTCGTCCGATGCCTCGTAGGTGGACACGGCGGCGTTGCGCTGGTCCTCGTCGGTAATCGAGCGGGTCCCTCGCACCGGCTTCAGCGTCTTCGCGTCGACGACGACCGAGGCCTCATCGACGTTGCCCTTGCCGTCGCTGGAGCGCTGGGTCAGGAGGTACGTGTCACCGTCCTGCTCGACCGAGAGCGAGGTCTCGCCGACGACCTTGCCGTCATCCTTCAGCGTGTAAGTGTGCTCCTCGGGAGCGGTCCACGGGATGCCGGAGACGATGTCGGCGGTCTCGGGCTTGTCCAGCGCGGAGCAGGCGGCCGCGAACAGCAGGCAGCAGGCAACGAACAGCAGGGCGGCGGGTCGCCTCATGCGGGGGCCATCGCGGTGTGGCGCGCACGCTCCAGCGCTTCGTCGATGCCGGCGCGGTCGATGCCGTAGTGGGTGACCATGCGAATGCGGCCGGGGCCCGGCATGGTGCAGAGGACGCCGGCGCGTTTCAGGGCGCGCGCGAAGCCGATCGCGTCGGCCACGCGGAAGATCACGATGTTGGTCTCGATCGTGTCCGGATCGAGACCTTCGACGATCGGCAGCTCGGCCAGGCCGCGAGCCAGGGCCTTCGCGTTGTCGTGGTCCTCGGCCAGGCGGTCGACCATGTGCTCCAGCGCATAGACGCCGGCGGCGGCGATGATGCCGGCCTGCCGCATGCCACCGCCGACCATCTTGCGCATCTTGCGGGCGCGGGCGATGAAGTCTCCGCCGCCGCACAGCACGGAGCCGACGGGCGCGCCCAGTCCCTTCGAAAGACAGAAGCCGACCGAGTCGGCGGGCTCGGCGAGGTCCGCGACGCTCACTCCGGCGGCGAGGGCGGCGTTGAAGATGCGCGCGCCGTCGATGTGCACGCGCGCGCCGTACCGGTGCGCGAGATCGGCCAGCTCGCGCGTCTCGTCGACGGTGATGACCGCGCCGCTGCAGCGGTTGTGCGTGTTCTCGATGCAGAGGAGGGCCGTGGTGGGGTGGTGGACGTTCTCGCCACGGACCAGGGATTCGACCTCGGCCGGGTCCAGGCGGCCGCGCGCGTCGTTCGTGGCGGTGCGAAGCTGCACGCCCGCCACACCGGCGGCGCCCGCGACCTCGTACTGGATGATGTGGGACTGGTCGCCGACGATGGCTTCGCTGCCGCGCGTGGCGCAGTGCGACATGATGGCGACCAGGTTGCTCATGGTGCCGCTGGCGACGTAGAGGGCCGCTTCCTTGCCGGTGACGGCGGCGGACATCTCCTCCAAGCGGCGGACGGTGGGGTCCTCGCCGAAGACGTCGTCGCCGACGGGAGCCTCGGCCATGGCGCGGCGCATCTCCGGCGACGGCACGGTCACCGTATCGCTGCGCAGATCGATGATACGCCGGTCAGTCATCGGCAACCGTCCCCACGGGCCACACGGTCTGGAAGCCCTGACCGCCACGGATCGCGTTCAGCTCCATCTTGCGCTCCTCGTCGAGGAGCTGCCGGTAGGCCTCGTCGCACTGCCCAGCGGCGTCCACGGACCCGCAGGCGCCCAGGCGACGTACGATGTGGTCCCAGACACCGGCCTCGCCCAGCGCGCGGGCGTGCCGGGGCCAGTGGAAGGTGACGACGCGCTCGGGCACGCGGAAGCGCGGACGCAGCACCTTGATGGCGCGGAAGCGGTCCTCGGCGGACTTCGCGGGCGGGACGACCTTGATCATGGGGCCGGCGTGCTCGTTGGAGCGGGTGTCGATGAGGAGGCGGCGGTCGGTGACGGAGAATCTTATGACGAGTACCTCGGCGCCGTCGATGACACGCCGCACCTCGTCCAGATCGATGCCGAAATCCACAGCCACAGGGGTCAGTGTAGATTCAGCCGGAGGGCCGGACAAGCACGCGGCGGCATATCGCCGGCACGCCGAGTGTTGACGGAAACGCCTCCGTTGGTGCATGCTCCTGCGAGACTCCGCATGAGTCGCGTAGTCATCGTCTGGCGAAAGGAGCGAGCGCCATGGCGAGCCCCAACCCCTTCCAGGGGATGAACTTCTCACGCATGGGCACGATCTACAGGAGCTTCAGCCAGATGGCTGACTCCTTCGAGACGATCGGGAAGTCCACGAACAACCCCGGACTCGTCAACCTCGCGAAGGCGTACCGCGACGGCATCCTGTCGCAGATGCGTGGGTGGATCAATGAGGAGACGACCCGCACGAACGGCTTTCCCATCGAATTCACGCACGAGCAGCTCATGCTCGAAGGATTCGGGCTCGAGGCGCCAGGACACGGCTCCGCCGGGACACCGGACACGTCGCAGCACGCGAGCGCGACAGTGCCGCCAGAGGCGGCACATCCCATCCTGAACAGCACGGCTGTGCGGCAGGCATTCGCGGCGTCGTTCGATCGCAACACGCTGCAGCAGAACACTGAGCTGTTGAACACGTGGGGCAAAGGATACGCACAACACCTGTCGACGGGCTCGCCGGATGCGTTCAACGCCTTTGAAACCCAGGTGTTCGCATTTGATCCGGAGGTGGCCGACCGGCTACTGACTGAGGCGGGCTGGGTGAAGGGGCCCGACGGAGTCCGTGTCGCGGAGGGCGCGCTGTACGCGGGCGGGGAGCTGCTGTCGTTCCAGCCGGGCCCGACTCCGACCGAGTTGGACGCCCTTGCGTCGGCTGCAGCAAATTTGCCTGGTTCGGATCCGCAATCACGGGCGGAACTCTACGCGCAGATCGAGTCGGAGTACTTCGGTGATTCGCCGTCCTTCGCGACCTGGAGCGCCGCCGTACTCCCGTACTACAGCAGGGCGATGTTCGATCAGGCCGGTGTGGAGTACCCACCACAGCCCGAAAAGTGGACTTGGGCGAAGGTGGCCGAGCTCGCGAAGCTCCTGACCGTAGATGCGGAGGGCCGTAACGCCCTCGACCCTGACTTCGATCCCCAGCGCGTGCAGCAGGCCGGCCCGGGGTGGTCCTTGCCCGCGAAGATCGGCGGCGCGGCGGCTGGTATCGTGATCGTGGTCGGCGCCGTCTTCGGGGGCATACAGGTCTTCGGTGGCGACGACGGCGGGGGCAACGACACGCCGATCGTCGTCAACGACCCGTCCGGACTCGGCGCGCAAAACCAGACGATCCGCTACGACGGCATCATCTCCCCGAGCTGGCTCATCGAAGCCGCATTCACGCGGTCCGACGATCCGTTTACGATTCCGGTGGCCGGCGGCGGTGACCTCATCTTCGTCGACCCGCTTGGCGACCCGTTCACCAGCTTCCCGCAAGAACCGTCTGGCGGCTGGGTCACCCTCGGCGGCGTCGAGTACTGGGACATGACGCAGTCCGCGGGCGCGATCATAGACCTCGATGGCGGCGACGGCACGGCGCCCCTACTGGACTGCGGGCAGAATCCGCCGCCCGGCGGTTACCAGCTCATCTGCCCGGAGGGAGCCACGGGCGGCGTCCCCCCCGGCGCATTCGGCGTGGTCGCGATCACGATCGACGGCGACCTCGCGACGCGACAGGACGGCCTCGAGTACCGGTACGACGTGTTCGTCGATACGAAGTCGGTTCCGGTGTACGTCAACAACCCCGCGTTCCCCTACGACACGGCCCAGAGCACCACGTACTACGCCGAGATCCTCTCGACGGGCGCCGGCCCCTGGAGCATCCGCCAGCGCGTGTTCGACGGCCAGCGCTTCCAGGACGCGCCGGTGGCCGCACCCTACGACCGGGTGCGCGCGGTCGTCGAGGGCGACACAATCAACTTCGTCTTCCCTCGCGAACTGCTGGGCGATGGTCCGCTCTGGCGGTCGACGACCAACGTACACACCGCCGGCGTGAACTACGCGCCCGGCAACGTCACGCTCGACACGATCGGTGCCGACTCGAAGGAGCCGCTGGCGCCGTTCATCGACTTCACCGCCGCGCTGCCCGCAGACGGCCTCCCCGATGACCAGGCCCGGCTCATGGTCGCGCTGCAGGACTACGCCGCCTGGGTCCAGCAAGGGAACGGCGACCAGCTCTTCTCCCATCTGGACGAGACGGGGAAGGACCACTACGGCGAGGAGACCTGCGCCGACTACTTCGCCAGCGTCAGCGAAGAGCCATCCTTCGGCTTTGTCGTGCACTCGATCTCCGGGCCCGCCGAGTGGGAGTGGGTGTACAACAACGAGACGGTCGGCTCGGTCCCCGACGCCTACACGCTCAACGTGACACTGCTGCAGCGCAACGTGGTGCACCAGGCCGACGTCCACTTCGCGCTCGACGACGGCGGCGAGCTCCGCGTCTTCTCGCCCTGCGTGGTCGCCTCGGCGCCGCCGACCGCGGCCGTGCCAGCCGGGCCAACGCCACCGCCCGGCCCGTCGGCCGAGGTCGAGCAGACGCTTCGCGCGGGCATGGGCACGTACGAGGCGGCGCGCAAGGTGAAGGACAGTGACACGCTCTTCGGCCTGCTGCACCCGGTTGTGCTGGCGTTCTATGGGGAGGACGCCTGCCGCACCTTCTACAACAGCGGCGTCGGCGCCGACCCGAACTTCGCTTTCGGCGCGATCTCCAGCATCACGGGCCCGGCGCCGTACACCTACGCGCCCGGCGGCGTGACGGTGGGCACCGCGGACGCGTATACGATCGTCGTCGAAACCACGGTGTCCGGGCAGACGCAGCCGGTCACCTGGCACTTCGCCATCGTCGACGGGCAGTTCAAGGTCCTCCAGCCGTGCGGGCGTTAATCGGCGCCTGGCCTGGAAACAAGCGCCGCGCGGGTTAGCGCGTCGAGGCCCTGGCCTTCGTCGCGGCCTTTGCCTTCGCCGGGCGCTTCGCCGCAGCCGGGCGCTCGCGGGGGACGTAGAGGAGGGTGCCGCGGCAGCGGGGGGTGCCGCAGCGGCAGGCGTACATCTTGCGGAGCTTCTTCGTGATCTTCTCGCCGTCCATCTGGAGCTTGTAGTCGTACGACAGCTCCTCGCCGGGCTGGATGGTTCTGCGCGACTCGATGTAGACGCGCTTGCCGTCGATGTAGGAGCGGCAGTTGCCCAGGCAGGCGTGGTTGATGAAGCGGGCGTCGCTGCCGCGGCGGGTGGCGTCGATCACCGTCTTCTTGTCGACGGTGAAGAGCATCGTGTGGGTGTCGTCCGCGGCCTTCAGCTCTTCGCGCCGGTCGGCCTCCTCCCAGGAGACACGCTCGCCCGTGTACTCGATGATCCTGGTCCCGCGCGCGATGGGACGCGTCGCGAAGACTCCCCGCCCGTGGATGGGCGACTCCCGCACCTCGATCATTCTGCGTGCCAACAGCGGCCTCCCTGACCTTCGATTCGTGCTACCGACGATGATGATAGACAACGCGGCGTCCGGGCGAAACCACCGGCCGTGAAGATCCGGCGACAACGAGCACCCGGGCGCACGAAAGGCCGGCTGCTCGGCCGGCCCTCGTAGCTGTCCTTGCGGACCCGCGGTTAGAGCGCGCTCTTGTAGATCGCGGCGAGGTCCTCCGCCGTGGCGGGTTTCGGGGCGGCGATGAAGATGCCCTGCGACTTCTGCGCGTCGTCGACGAACTGCGCGACATCCGACTCCTTCATGCCGACGCTGGGGTCGCTCAGTTTCGACGGGATCTTGATCTCGTCGCGGAGAGCGCGCACCTGGGCGACGACCTCCTTCGCGGCCTGCTTGGCCGGCATGCCGACGGCGTTGATGCCCATGAGCGGAGCGATCTCGAGGAGCTGGGGGGCCAGGAACTCGTTGTGGTACTCCAGCACCTGGGACAGCAGGATGGCGTTCGCGACGCCGTGGGCGGTGCCGAGGCGGCCGCTGACGACGTGGGAGAGGCCGTGGACCTGGCCGAGGCCCTGGGACATGGACTGGCCGGCGATATCGGCGGCGTAGAGCATGTTGCGGAGCGCGCCCGGGCGGTCGGGGCCGTTCACGGCCTGGCGCAGGTGGACGCTGATCTGCTGGATGGCGCGGGTGGCGAACATGCGGGTGAACGGCGTGTTCCCCGGGTTCACGTACGCCTCGATGGCGTGGGTAAGCGCATCCATGCCCGTGGCGGCGGTGATGGGCGCCGGCATCTTCGCGACCAGGATCGGGTCGAGAATCGCGATGTCCGGGGTGCAGTTCAGCATCAGGTGCTTGTAATGCGTCTCCGGGTCCGTGATGACGGCGGCGGGCGAGATCTCGCTGCCGGTGCCGCAGGTGGTGGGGATGGCGAAGAGCGGCTTCCGCTGGTTGGGGAAGGGCACGGTGCCGGCGCCGAAGAGGTACATCTTCGAGGTCTCGCCGCCCATGGCGGACGTGACGGCCACGCCCTTCGCGGCGTCGATGGCGCTGCCTCCGCCAACCCCGATCACGAAGTCGGCGCCGCTGTCCTTCATCGCCCGCACGCCGCCGTCCACCTCGGGCACCGTGGGGTTGGGCGTCACGTTGTCGTAGACGGAGTGGGCGACGCCCTGCTCGTCGAGCGAAGCCATGATCGAATCAAGGATCCCGGCGGCCCTGATGCCGGGGTCGGTGACGATGAGGGCGTGCTTGTAGCCCCTGGCCTTGGCACGCTGGCCGAGCTCCGCGATACAGCCGTCGCCGAAGACCGTCTCGACAGACAGCGCGAATGATGGCATAACCCCTCCTGAATGTGCGTTATGTGGAATCGCGCTCCTCGAACCCCGCGGAGCGCCGGGACACTATGGATCGCGCTCCGGCTTCGAGCAATCGCCGCGGGATTCGGCACCTTGCTACCATGAGGGCGATATCGAGTTCGATATCGATGGCGGATCGTTCAACGGTAGGACAGCGGCCTTTGGAGCCGCGAATCTAGGTTCGAATCCTAGTCCGCCAACCACTCCCCACATCACAGCGCAGCCGCCACACTGCCCCATGCACCTCATCCACATCGAGGCTGACGGCGTCCGCGCGACGATCGCGCCGGAGGCGGGCGGCCGGCTGCTGCAGCTCGAGATCCGGGACGGCGACGCCACACGGCCGCTGCTGCTGGCGCCCGACGACCCGGCGGCGCTGCGGACCGAGCCGCTGGCGTGGGGCTGCTATCCGATGGTCCCGTGGCCGGGGAGGATGGAGGGCGCGCGCTTCACGTGGGACGGGCGCGCGTGCGCTCTGGCCGCGAACGACGGGCCGCACGCCATCCACGGCGCCGGCGTGTATGCGGCGTGGACGGTCGATTCGGCATCCAGGAACGCATGCCGTTTGGGGTTGGAGCTGAGCGATCCGTGGCCCTTCCCCGGGCGCGCCGTACACGAGATCCGTCTCTCACCCGGCGAGATTGTGTTGCGCCTGGAGCTGCACGCGACGGGGGGCGTGGTGTTTCCAGGCGGGCTGGGCTGGCACCCGTGGTTTCGGCGCGACGTCGTGCCCGGCGAGGATCCGCGCGTGCGGCTGGAGGCCACCGACATCTACGAGACGAGGCCGGACCTGATCCCGACGGGCCGGCTGCTGCCTGTGGCGGGCGAGGCGGACCTTCGCGAGGGGCCGGCGCTTGGCGTGCGGGGGCTGGACTGCTGCTATCGCGGCGTGCGGGGGCCCGCCGCCGTCCGGTGGGGGGCGCTGGAGCTGACGATGGCCTCGTCGCCGAACGTGGGACACGCGGTCGTACACACGCCGGAGCGGAAATTCTGCATCGAGCCCCAGACGTGCGCGCCGGACACGTTCAACCTGGCGGCGCGGGGCGTCGAAGGCAGCGGAATCGCGACCGTCCGGCCGGGAGCGCCTCTCACTGCCGAAACAAGATGGAGTTGGCGGCGGATCTAGTCCTCAGATCCCGCCTGCCGCTGCCGATACCTGAGGTGACGGCCGTATTCGGTGGTGCGCTGCTTGTCAGGGTCGCGGCCGACGCTGCTGATGGCCTGGTATGTGTGGGGGAGCAAGCGACCTCGCGTCTCCGCGAGGTCGTTTTCTGTTGTCCCTGGGAGACTCGTGGAGGACAGGTCTAGAGACCGTCTTTGTGGACGCCCACGCCTCAGGACAGGTCTAAAAGACCTGTCCGTACGGGCCGACGACAGCGGGGCAGTCCTAGAAGGCGCCCTGTTTCTGGAGCCACGTCCAGAATGCGGGCGGGGCGGACATGGTGCTGAGGCGGCCCATGCGGACGAGCGCCCAGTCGTCGAACTTGTGCGACTCCTTAATCTCCTTGAGCGTGACCTGTTTCTTTGCGTGCTTGAGGTACTTGAAGTCGGCCACCCAGCTCCGCTCGTCGTTCTTGTCGGGCCGCGGCTCCGAAACCACCTCCGCCAGGCCGACGACGGCCTTCTGGCCGCCGGTGTGGTAGACGATGACGGTGTCGCCGGGCTTCATCGTCTTGATGGCGTTGACGGCGGCGGGGTTGCGCACGCCGTCCCACTCGGTCTGCTTGTCGCGCTTCAGATCCTCGATGGAGTAGGTGTCGGGGTCGGTCTTCGCGAGAAAGTACGTCATGGGTGCCTCCTGCTGTGCGCCATTGTAGGCGCGGGGCGCGCGATGGATCGAGGCTACGCCGGAAGGACGATCTCGAATTCGGCGCCGCGCCCCGGCTCGCTGCGCAGGCCGACGCGCCCGCCATGCGCTTCGACGATGCCGCGCACGATGGCCAGCCCCAGGCCGGCGCCGTCGCCGCCGGCCTGGCCGCGGTTCCGCGACTTCTCGCCACGATAGAACCGCTCCCAGACGCGTTCAGCGTCGGCCTGCGGGATCCCTTCGCCGCTGTCGGCGACGCTCATGCGCACGCCCGCGCCATCGCCGTCGACGCGTACGTCCACGCGTCCGCCGGCGGGCGTGTGCTCGAGTGCGTTCCGCAGGAGGTTCGCGAGCGCACGCTCGATGCGCGATCCATCCAGCCCCATCTCCGGCACCGGGCGGGCCACCGAGAGCGAAATGGTCACGTCACGCCGGCGAGCCTCCGCCTGCATCGCGTCGATGACCTCGGCGGCGATCTCCGGCAGCGATACGGGCCGCCGCTCGAGCTGGATCGCGCCGGCGTCCAGGCGCGCGAGCTCGAACAGGTCGTCGATCATGCGGCTCAGCCGGTCGATCTCACGGCGCATGGTGCCGTAGTAGCGGGCAACCTCGCCCGGCTCGCCGACCACGCCGTCGTCGAGCGCCTCGACCATGGCGCGCACACTGGACAGGGGCGTGCGCAGGTCGTGGGAGATCGCGGCGGTCAGGTCGCGGCGCTCGCGGTCCAGGCTGGCACGCTCGCGCTCGGCGTCCTCCAGGCGGACGGCGAGGACGTTCACGTCGGCGGCCAGACGGGCGACCTCATCGGCGCCGGGCGCCGGGACGCGGACCGCGTAGTCGCCCGACGCGAGCTGGCGGACACCCACGGCTACGGCATCGACGCCGCGTGCCGCCGCGGCCGCCACGCGGCGGGTGAAGAACACGCCGACGACCACGCTGAAGGCGATGGTGGCGGCCAGCAGCGGAAGATCGTGCGAGGTCGAGACGAACATGAGCCGGGCGATGATCAGGACGTTGAGGAGGGCGACGAAGCCGCTGATCGCCGAGCCAGCGAACGCTTTGTCCTGCAGCGTCAGCCCCAGCCTGCGGTCGGCGACGATGAGCGCACACCAGCCCACGGCCATGGTGGCGGCCCCGGACAGGGTCATGTACGCGCCCAGCTTCACCAGCTCGGCAACGGGCGGCGACATGAGGAGCTGTACGAACAGCAAGCCCGCAGCCAGCGCGACGACGAGCGCGAGGATGGGCGCGACGCCCGCGAGGATGAGCGGCAGCAGCGGTCTGGTCACGAAGGCTAGACGCGCGGCCTCGGCGTTACGGCTCAAACTTGTACCCCACTCCCCACACGGTCTTCAGGTGCCGCGGCCGCGAGGGGTCGCGCTCTACCTTCGCGCGCAGCCGGCGCATGTGCACGGTCACGGTGCTGGTATCGCCCGTGTACGCGTAGTCCCAGACGGAGGACATGAGCTGGTCGCGCGTGAACACCTGGCCGGGATGCCGCGCCAGGTGCAGCAGCAGGTCGAACTCGCGCGCCGTCACGTCGAGGGGGCCGCGGCCATCTTCGACGGTCCTGGCCCGCGCGTTGATGCGCAGCTCCCCCGCGCGGATGACGTCGCCGTCCGGCCGGTGCTCGGCGCGGCGAAGCACGGCGGCCACGCGCGCCACCAGCTCGCGCGGGCTGAAGGGTTTGGTGACGTAGTCGTCGGCCCCGATACCCAGACCCAGCAGCTTGTCGGTCTCCTCCGCGCGCGCAGTCAGCATGATGACGGGCAGGGACGACCGCTCGCGCAGGCGGCGGCACACCTCCATCCCGTCGATGACGGGCAGCATCACGTCGAGGACGACGAGATCGGGCTCGAACGCGTCCGCGGCGCGGAGCGCCGCCTCGCCGTCGGCGGCTACTGACACGGCGTAGCCTTCGCGCTTCAGGTACCGCTCCACGACCTCGGCCACCATCGGCTCGTCCTCGACGACGAGGACGCGCCTGCGCACCGCGGGCCTGTGATCGATCGCCAAACTCACACCATCAGCCTATCGCCCGGATCTTACGTGTGTCTTACGACATGGTACGCGCCCGATGGGGGCGCGGTTCTTGACGGGCGGGCGTTCATCCGCGTGTAAGGTTCGTCCCCGGCCGGTAAGGGGCGGCGGATAGCCTCCCCGACATGCGTCCGGCTCGGGCGGGCGCCCAGGGACAGGAGGATACGTGAAACGAGCACTCTTTGCGGCGGCCGCGGTGGCGGCGATGGCGGGCATCCTGGGGACGGTGCTCGCGCCGATCGCGGCCGCGCAGCAGCCCACACAGGAAGAGTTGGTCACGGGCTGGTACCGGGACCGGGAGGTCAAGTACTACGACTTCGGCGACAACACGAAGCTGGCGCAGGGAAGCGCCGTACAGACGGCGCCGATCTTCGTGTTCATCTACGGGATGAACGCGGACGGGACGCCGGAGATGGTGCAGGGCCAGCACAACATCGTGGACCTGGTGCCGGGAGAGACCGGCTACAGCGACCTCTGGCAGGTCACATTCGTCACCGTGCCGCGCGCTTACGTTGCGGACTCCGTGAAATCGGTCGCGGACATCACGGCACAGGGGTACGCGCTGACCCAGACCGACATGTTCGTGAACTGCCCCATCGTGCCGGCGGGCACCACGCTGGAGGACGGCGAGCAGCTGGTACAGGGCTGGCACGACGGCGAGGAAGTGTTCTATCCGGACTTCGGGGCGAACCCGGCGGTGGCGATCCCGATCTGGGTGTTCGTGACGGGTTTCGACGCACAGGGGAACCCGCAGATGGTCGAGGGCCAACGCAACATCATCGACGCGGTGCCCGGCGATGCGGGCTACAGCGCGTTCTGGCGGGTGAACTTCGTCACGGTGCCTGAGGGGTACCAGGCGAACACCATCCGGTCGGCCGAGGCGGCGATCGACTCCGGCTATCCCGTGAAGCAGGCCGACGTGGTCGTCAACTGCCCGGTGACGACGGTGGCGGCGGCGGCGACGCAGCCCGGGGCCACGGGTGGCCAGCAGCCGACGAGCGCGCCGCGCACCGGCACCGGCGACGCGGGCGACGGCGGCGACGGGAGCGACGGGAGCGACGTGGCGCTGTACGCGACGCTTGCGGGTGTGGCCGCGCTGCTGCTGGGCGCCGCAAGCACGACGGGCGCGGTCATCCTGCGGCGCCGGTCGCGGTAGGGCTCGGGTGAGGTGAATCTTCGGAGGGGGCCGGCGGCGTGCCGGCCCCCTTGGTGTTCCGGCCGGGCCGAATGCTCGAATCCCCTATGGGCGGCAACCCTAGGGTTTCCGACACAGACTGTGATGCGAGGGCGCAGGAAGCAGGCGAGCGTGGGGAAGCGGCGCTCCGGGGCGGGTGTGATGCACCGGCCGTCGGTGGCGGTGCTCACGCTGGCGTGCGTGTGCTCCACGGGAGCGCTGCTGCTGGCGGCGGCGGGTAGCACGCTGCAGGCGGCGGCCGCCGGGCTCGTCGCGGCCGTCGCGGTGGCCGTGGAGCTGGTGCGCATGGGGCCGTGGCAGCACGAACACGCGCCGGTCATCGGCCGACTGTTCGCGCAGGCGCAGGCGGGGCGGCGGCTGGCGATCTATGACCGCGACTCGGGGCTCTTCGCGCACTGGTACATGTCGCTGCGGGGCCAAGAAGAGTGTGCGCGGGCCGCGCGGTACGACAGGAAGTTGGGCCTGCTGATGATCGAGCCGCGGACGGCGACGGCGGCCGAGGAGTGGGCGCTCAAATCCGAGATCGGGCGGTGGATGCAGACGGAGTTGCGTGCGACGGACATCCCGGGGTACCTGGGCAACAGCCGGTACGTGGTCCTGGCGCCGGAAGCCGACGCCATGGCGATCGAGCGGCTCATCGGGCGCCTGCGAGAGCGGATCCCCACCGTCGACACCGGATCCAGCGCCTTTCCCGACGATGGCGTGACGTTCCAACAGCTCTGGCGGAGCGCAACCATGCGGCTCGCCGGGCGGGACGCCGAGGCGGCGTAGCGGGCGGCCTTCTCAGGGCGCCGTCGCGGCCGCCACCAGCGCGGCGCCGATGGCGCCGGCGTAGCCGGGCGCGGGCACCGTCTCGACCGCAAGGCCGAAGAGGCCGGCCATGTGGGCCATCGACTCGACCAGGCGCGGGTTGTTGTGGACGAAGCCGCCGCAGAGGACGAGACGGCTGAGGTTGGCCATGCGCGCGCGGCCGGCAGCGATCTGCGCGATGTTCTCGCCGTGGAGGTTCAGGAGGCCGGCCAGGAAGTCGTCGAGCGAGCCGGCGCCTTTGCGCGAGAGGTGGGCCGCGGTGAGGTCCGGGCCGAGGCGGCCGATGCCGTCGGGATAGACGTCGGAGATCATCGTATCGACGACGCGCCGGTCGCCGCGCTCGGCCGTGGCGATCAGCTCGTCGTATGCAAGGTGGGGTGCGATGCGGCCGGCGATGCCGTTGAAGGAGCCGCCGCCCAGCGGCGTGCCACCCATGTGGGTGACCATGCCACCACGCACGGCGGCGAACGCCGTGCCCGTCCCCAAAAGGCCCATGAGGAACTCGCCCGCGCCCGGGCGCCCATCCGCGTTCAGGAGGGCGGTGCATCCCCGCGCCGCCGCCTCGATCTCCTGCACGGCCACGACACCATCGGCCAGCCGCACCTGCGACGCGCGCGCTCCCGTGACGCCGACGTGCGCGATGCCCGCGCGGAGCTGCTGCCAGTTCCCGCCGTTGGTGGAGGCGGCCGTCTCTTGCGCGCGCAGGTCGACCGCGCCGTCAACGGCGCGAGCCGTCTTCGTCATGGTCATGCCGGCGTCGATGCCGGCGACGCCGGCGGGCAGCAGGCCGGGCATTCGGAGCGTATCGGGCTGCAGGGAGTGCGCGTGCCCGGCGGTCATGGGGCCGCCTCGATGAGGGCGCGGACGGCGTCGCGCGCGGGCTGGGCGAGGAAGGCGTCGGGGACGGGCGCGTCCCGGTAGGTGAGGATGAGGCCGTCGATACCGGCGGCCGCGTAGTCGCGCGCCATCCGCTTCGCCGTGTCGATGCCGTCCGGGGGCGTGGCCTGCGCGAAGAAGGGAAACGGGCCGTTGCGGCCGTATCGCTCGCGCAGGGCGACGATCCTCTCAATGACCGGCGGGATGCGGTCGATCGTCACGTCACCGAAAAGGAAGCCGTCGGCGTACTTCGCGGCTCGGCGGAAACCGGCCTCGGTGAAGCCGCCAACGTAGACGGGCGGTCCGCCGGCGGTGGCCGGCTGGACGATGCCGACGGGCGGGATGTCGTAGTACTTCCCCTGGAACGGCTGATCGGGCGTGGTCCACAGGTGCTTCATCGCGCGGATGTGCTCGTTGAGGCGGCCTCCGCGGTCCTCGAACGGGACGCCTGTGGCGACGAACTCCTCGACGACCCAGCCCGCCCCTGCGCCGACGATGACGCGGCCCGCAGACAGGCGGTCGAGCGTCGCAAGCTCGCGCGCCATGAGGACCGGATGGCGCAGGGCGATCTGGCTGACGCTGGTGCCCAGGCGCACGCGCTCGGTGACGGCGGCGACGAAGGCGAGGCCGATCCAGGGGTCGACCATGGGCGGGTAGGGATGGGGCTTGTCCAGGGGGATGACGACGCGCTCGCTGAGCCACACGGACGCGAATCCGAGGCGCTCCGCCTCGACAGCCGCGCGTTTCGCGGAGGGCTCGGTGGCGGGCAGGATCTTCACGCCGACGTGCATGGGCGACATAGTAGCTGGTCAGCCTGTCAGCCGGTCAGCCGGTCAGCTTGTCAGCCGGTCAGTCGGCCAGTTTGTCAGCCGGTCAGCCGGTCAGCCGGTCAGCTTGTCACCTACCGAGTCACGAATATTGTTGCGGACGCCTGAGCCGCTGCTTTGTGCGGGCGAGGGCGGCCGCGCTCCATCCTGGGGAATTCCTGGCTCACCTACCGAGTCACGAATATTGCTGCGCATACCTGAGCCGCTGCCTTGTGCGGGCGAGGGCGGCCGCGCTCCATCCTGGGGAATTCCTGGCTCACCCAACGAGTCACGAATTCGTTGCGGATACCTGAGCCGCTGCCTTGTGCGGGCGAGGGCGCCCGCGCTCCATCCTGGGGAATTCCTGGCTCACCCAACGAGTCACGAATTCGTTGCGGA
>DATECV010000267.1:0-10469 GCA_035286725.1 Dehalococcoidia bacterium
GGTGGCCTTGGCGGCCACCCCTCCCCCTCCGAGGATCACCGTGTGAGACGTGCGGGGCGGCTGAGGGCACAAACCGCCCCGCTCGTCTACGCACGGACGCTCGCTGATTCGTGGGGCGCGCCGGTCAGCGGCGCGCCGGGGATGACGTTGCGGACGGCCTCGAAGTAGAGGTCTTCGTGGTCGTGGACCCAGTCGCACGCGTCGTCGAACCCGCAGTTGTGCATGACGTAGAGGACATCGTCGCGGTCGTAGAGCTCGAGCTCGGCGGGGCCCTCGTCGCGGACATAGCGGAGGGCACTGATGACGTTCTCGGGAACGCGGTCGTACGACATCGCGGACCTCCGGCGGTGTTGGTGTGATCAGATGGTAGGGCGAGGGGCGTATTGGGGGCATTACAAGGGGGCGGAAGGTGTTGCGGGAGCGTGACAGAGGGAGCTTGTCAGCGGGTCAGCGGGTCAGCTTGTCAGCCGGTCAGCCGGTCAGCCGGTCAGCCGGTCAGCCGGTCAGCCGGTCAGCCGGTCAGCCTGTCAGCGGGTCAGCCTGGCCCGTCGATTCGCTTGACGGGCGTTGCTTTCGAAATTACAGTCGCTTCGAACAGATGACGTGATACGGGAGGCTGACGATGGGGTTGGACGTGACGGCGGTGGTGCGGATTGAGCGGGGGGCGGGGGAGGTGGCGGGGTATGCGATGGAGCCGGGGAACGACACGTCGTGGATCGGCGGGATCAAGCAGGTGCGGGTGGTGACGGAGGGGCCGGTGGGGGTAGGGACACGGGTGGAGCGGGTGGCGTATTTCATGGGGCGGCGGATCGAGTACGTGCTGGAGGTGGTGGGGATGGAGACCGGCCGCCGGCTGGAGATGGCGTCGGTGAAGGCGCCGTTTCCGATGCGGGTGACGTATGAGTTCGAGCCGGATGGTGGGGGGACGCGGGCGTCGATCCGGATCGAGGGAGGGCCGGCCGGGATCATGGGGTTGTTGTCGCCGGTGATGGCGATGTCTGTGGGGCGGAACATCTCGGGGGATCTGCGGCGGTTGAAGGGGATCGTGGAGGGCCGGAGTTAGCGGAGCGTGTCAGCCCGTCAGCGTGTCAGCCCGTGAGGACGCATCAATCTTGCCGCGGCGTCCCGTCCAGGTAGTGGTCGAAATTGCGCGCGAGATCTCGGGGTCTTTTGTCACGCTCTTCTCGCGGGATACTACGGCCTAGCTCGAGAAGGCCTTCCCAGAAAGACCAGTCAGGCATGGAAGCGAGGCGTTTCGCATCGCGAGTCGTGGGGCGACCCTTGCTGCGGGTTGGTCGTGTCGGCATCACCGCATTGTAGCGCCCTGACCTAAGGATGAGCCGCAGCCTATAATGGCGCACTTATGGCGGATGATCCTGTGTCGCAGCTTCGGAACGAGGCGCTGAGGGCGCTGGCGGCGGCCTCGGACGAGGCTGCCCTGCGCGGGTGGCACACGGCGTACCTGGGGCGGAAGGATGGGCGGCTGACGGGGATCCTGCGCGGGCTGGGCTCCCTATCCATCGAAGAGCGGAAGACGGTGGGGGCGGCGGCGAACGCGCTGAAGCTGGAGCTGGAGGCGGCGTTCGAGGCGCGGGAGCAGGAGCTGCGGAGCTCGGCGCTGGCGCGGTCGATCGAGACGGGGCGGGTGGACGTGACGCTGCCGGCGCGGCCGCACCTGCAGGGCGGGCTGCACCCGGTGACGCAGCTGCTGCGGAAGATCCTGGAGGCGTTCCGGTCGATGGGGTTCTCCATCGTCGAGGGGCCGGAAGTGGAGCTGGACTACTACAACTTCGAGGGGCTGCGGATCCCGGCGGACCACCCGGCACGGGACATGTGGGACACGTTCTGGGTGGACGAGCAGGTGGAGGGGCGGCGGCCGCTCCTGATGCGGACGCACACGTCGCCGATGCAGATTCGGTTCATGGAGGAGCACAAGCCACCGATCCGGATCGCTGTGCCGGGGCGGGCGTACCGGTTCGAGGCGACGGATACGACGCACGAGTGGATGATGACGCAGGTGGAGGTGCTGGCCGTCGACGAGGGGCTGAACATGGGGCACCTGAAGGGGACGCTGCTGGATCTGTTCCGGCGGCTGTTCGGGCCGGAGCGGCGGATCCGGTTGCAGGCGTCGTACTTCCCGTTCGTGGAGCCGGGGGCGGAGGTGGCGATGGACTGCTACGTCTGCAACGGGGTGGGGACGGGGTGCGCGTCGT
Organism: Dehalococcoidia bacterium; assembly: GCA_035286725.1. Classification (GTDB taxonomy): domain Bacteria; phylum Chloroflexota; class Dehalococcoidia; order DSTF01; family JACRBR01; genus JACRBR01. Next base: position 2,214 of record DATECV010000267.1, read on the forward strand.
GTCACGGGACCGGGTGGATCGAGATGCTGGGGGCGGGGATGGTACACCCGGAGATCCTGGAGAGCATGGGGATCGATTCGCGGAAGTACACGGGGTTCGCGGCGGGGATGGGGCTGGAGCGGCTGGCGATGCAGTACTACGGGGTGCCTGACATCCGGTGGTGGTATCAGAATGACCTGCGCCTTCTGGCGCAGTTCTAGTGGACAGTGAACAGGGGACAGTGGACAGTCTCTCCTCCCGGACATCTGCTCGAAATGAAGGCGAGCCTGCGAATCGCAGCGCTGTAGGACAGGGCTAAAGCCCTGTCCGTACGGGACGAGAACGAACTTCTCTCACTTACGGAGAACTGATGCGGGTATCACTGAAGTGGTTGCGGGAGTACGTGGACATTCGCGTGTCCGCGGAGGAGCTGGCCCACACGCTGACGCAGGCGGGGCTGGCGGTGGACGCGATCGAGCGGGTGGGGGGCGAGTGGGGGCAGGCGATCCGCGTCGGACACGTGGAGTCGGTGGAGGCGCACCCGAACGCGGACCGGCTGCGGCTGGTGTCGGTGGACGTAGGCGGCGGGGAGAAGCACCGGGTGGTGTGCGGCGCGCCCAACGTGGCAGCGGGCCAGAAGATCGCCTTCGGGGCGGTGGGTGCGCGGTACCGGGACGGGCACAGCGGGAAGCACGGGGTGCTGAAGGCAGGCATCATCCGCGGCGTGGAATCGGCCGGGATGGTGATGAGTGAGTACGAGCTGGGGATCTCGGAGGAACACGAGGGGATCCTGGAGCTGCCGCCGGACGCGCCGCTGGGGAAGCCGCTGGCGGACGTGCTGGGCGACGTGATCTTCGAGCTATCGGTGACGCCGAACCGCGCGGACTGGCTCTCGGTGCTGGGGGTGGCGCGGGAGATCGCGGCGCTGACCGGCGAGACGGTGCGCGAGCCCTCGACCGTGTACGAGGAAGCGGGGCCGCCGATCAAGGGGCGGTGCGCGGTCGAGATCAAGGACGCGGACCTGTGCCGGCGGTACATCGCGACGGTGATCACAGGAGTAACGATCGGGCCATCGCCGGCGTGGATGCAGGAGCGCCTGATCGCGCTGGGGCAGCGCCCCATCTACAACGTGGTGGACGTGACGAACTACGTGATGCTGGAGCTGGGGCAGCCGCTGCACGCATTCGACTACGACCAGGTCGCCGGGCACCACATCATCGTGCGGCGAGGGACGAACGGCGAGCGGTTCACGACGCTGGACAACGAAGAGCGGGTGTTGACCGACGACATGCTGGTGATCGCGGACGAGGACGGGCCGGTGGCGCTGGCGGGGGTGATCGGCGGGCTGGAGAGCGAAGTCACCGAGCGCACGACGAACGTGCTGCTGGAAGCGGCGACGTTCATCGGCGGGAACATCCGGCGGACGGGGACTGCGCTGAAGGCACGGAGCGAGGCGTCGACGAGGTTCGAGAAGGGCCTGCCTTCGGAGCTGGCGATGCTGGCATCGAAGCGGGCGACGAAGCTGCTGGTGGAGGTGTGCGGGGGGACGGCGTTGCAGGGCGCCGTGGACGTACACCCGGGGAAGGCGCGCGAGGCGCGGGTTGAGGTGACGCGCGACCGGATCGCGCAGGTGCTGGGGATCGACCCGCCGACGTCGAAGGTGCGGGCGGCGCTGACGGGGCTGGGGTTCTCGGCGCGGTGGGTGCCGCCGGACCGGTACGTGGTGCGGGCGCCGTACTGGCGGCCGGACGTGCGCATCGACGACGACGTGTGCGAGGAGATCGCGCGGGTGATCGGGTACGACCAGATCCCGGCGCTGGCGCTGGCGGGGGCGATCCCGGAGCCGGTGGTGCAGCCGCGGAGGGAGCTGCGGGAGCGGGCGCGCGATCTGCTGGCGGCGGCGGGGATGCGGGAGACGATCTCGTACGCGATGACGACGATGGAGGCGCTATCGCGCGTCGTGCCGAAGGAGACGCTGGCGATCTATCCGCCGTACAAGCTGGTGAACCCGCTGACGGCGGACCACGAGTACCTGCGGCCGACGCTGCGGGCGAACCTGCTGATGACGCTGGCGAGCAACCTGCGGTACCAGAAGGGCGAGGTGGCGATCTTCGAGACGGCGAAGACGTACGAGCGGCCGGACGAGCGGCTGGCGCAGTCGGGGCGGCCGCTTGGCGAAGAGGCGCTGCCGATCGAGCGCGAGGTTGCGTGCGCGGTCGTCAGCGGGAGGCGGCTGGACCGCTGGGGACGGCCTTCGGGCGAGAGCGTGGACTTCTTCGACGCGAAGGCGTACCTGGAGGAGCTGCTGGGCGGGCTGAATGCTGCCGCAGAGTACGTGCCGGCGGACGAGTTCGGGATGGTGCCCGGGCGGACGGCCGAGGTGCGCGTGGCGGGACAGCGCGTGGGCGTGATCGGGCAGATGCACCCGGACGTGTGCGGGGCCTTCGGGATCGAGCAGGAGGTGTTGCTGTTCGAGGTGGTGTTGGACGACGTGTTGTCGCACGCCGGGGCGCAGCGGAAGGCGACGAACGTATCGCGGTTCCCCGCGGTGGAGCAGGACCTGGCGCTGGTGGTGGACGAGGGGACGCCAGCGGGGGCGCTGCAACGGGCGATCGAGTCGGCGGCGCTGGTGCGGGGGGCGCGCGTGTTCGATGTGTACACGGGGGACCAGGTGCCGGCGGGGAAGAAGTCAGTGGCGTTCTCGGTGGTGTACCAGTCGGACGAGCGGACGCTGACGGACGAAGACGTGGCGAAGGCGCAGCAGAAGATCGTGGAGCGGCTGCGGCGGGAGTTTGGGGCGGAGGTGCGCTCGTAGGGGACAGGGGACGGGGGACAGGGGACAGCCGGAGGAGGCCGGAGCTGGGACGGTAAGAGCAAAGAGCAAACGGCAGAGTATGACGAACGGAAAACATGAGCGCGGCGGGCCGCGCTCTTTTCGTTATGCGGGAGTGTGGATGAGGCCGGTGAGGACGTCGTCTACGAACTGGGTGATGGGGGGGACGACGAGGTCGGGGGAGACGTCGCTGTGGCCGCTGTTGGGGAAGGCGACGTAGCGCTTGGGGCCGGGGGCGGCTTCGAAGATCTGCTGGCCCATGTACTCGGGGACGGTGGTGTCGGCGTCGCCGTGCATGACGAGGAGGGGGCCTTCGTAGCGGCGGATCTTGCGAAGGGTGTCGTAGTTGGTGAGGGGGAGCCAGGGGGCGAGCGCCAGGGCGGCGCGGATCTTCGGGTAGCGGCCGGTGGCGATGCCGCGCACGGAGGTGAAGGGGGCGCGGAGGATGAGGCCGCGGGGCGGCTCGCGCAGAGCGAGGCCGGTGGCGATGCCGGTGCCGAGTGAGAAGCCGTAGTAGAAGATCGTCGCGGGGTCGACATCGGCGCGGGCGTAAAGCCAGGCGAGGGCGGCGGCCGCGTCGGTGTAGGTGCCCTCTTCGGTGGTGCGGCCCGGGTTCGGGCCGAAGCCGCGGTAGTCGAAGACGAGGAAGTTGCAGCGGATGCGGGACATGAATTCGTGGAAGGCGCGGGCGCGCTCTTCGGTGATCCACATGTCGCTGGCGTTGTAGGAGGTGCCGTGCATGAAGAGTATGGTGGGCGTTCTCCCGCACGTCGTGGTCCCGCGAGCCGTGGTCCCGCGAGTCGTGGTCCCGCGAGTCGTGGTCCCGCGAGTCCGCGGGATCTCCGTCTTCGACTCCGACGGGATCTCCGTCTTCGACTCCGACGGGATCTCCGTCTTCGACTCCGAGGGCTGGGGCTGGGTGAAGAACCAGCCCTGGAGCTCGAGGCCGTCGGCGGTGTAGATGCGGGCCTCTTCGTGGGGCCAGCCGACGGCGTCGGGCGGGTCCGGGTGCCAGGGGCCGGAGTAGAAGATGCGGGGGCGGATTAGACGCTCGGAGGCGACGGTGAGGGCGATGCCGGGGGCGGAGAAGGCGGCGGCGGTGAGTGCGAGGCGCTTTAGCATCGTTGTAGGTTAGCGCGGGGGGTATTGGAGTGCGTCAGTGCGTCCCTCCTCATAGTTCCCTCCCGGGCCGGATCGGCCCTTCCAGCCGTGTCGTCTTATGTCACATAGATGGATGGCGGCGCTAATGGCGGCGTCACATTTGGGGTGGAGGGACGTTCTGTATGGTAGGCCGGGAGTGGGTCTCGGCGGCTTCGCGTCACCGCGGGCGATCCCTTAGGGGGGCATGGTGGCTCCTTTAGTGGGAGCGGCAGGGTGACGACAAGGTTGTAGGGGCGCCCTTCGGCGGCGCCGGGCCCGCCTGTGGCGGGAAAGGCAGGGCGACTGTGGGCGACACGTCGAACTGGGAGTTCGCGGCCGTTGTGGCGGCCGTATCGATCGGCCTCATGGGGCTGCTGGTGTTCACGATGACGAGCATCGTGGGGAACTGGCGGCTCTCGGACAAGGCGGCACGGGCGGCACGGGAGGCGAGCGAGGCGAGCGTGCGGGTGCAGGACCTGGCGCGCGAGCTTTCGGCTCGGGAGGCGGCGACGCTGACGGCGGCGGGGCTGACGGAGGAGACACGGCGGCTGGCGGAGCTGCGGAAGCAGACGGAGGCGCTGCGGGAGCAGCAGAGCCGGCTGCAGGACGCGGTGCGCAACCTCGTCGAGGCGGGGGTGCTGCACGGGGAGAGCCCGGCGACGGAGATCAAGGACCTGGAGAGCGCGATCGCGCGTCTGGACGACCACCTGGGTCAGCTCGCGCAGGCCATCGCTACGATGGCGCGGCGGGACGGGTGAGAGGTGAGAGGCTGGACGTGAGAAGTGAGACTGGTCGCTGATGACGATAGCGACGATGGATGGTGGACGATAGAGGATAGACGAACGACCTAAGGCTGGTGATGTATGCCCCGCAAACCACGCATCAAGGACATCGAGGCCCGGGCTCCGCACGGCGCGGGCGATGGGAACCCGATCGACGATCCTGTCACGACGGTGATGGCGATGCTGCTGCCCGTACACTCGGCGGTGACGCTGGAGTGGCTGGTTGACGCGACGGCGACGGCGGCGGAGCGGACGGTGAACGCGGCGTACACGTTCGTGTACTTCGAGGAAGACGACGGCGCGCTGGCGTACCGGGCGCCCGCATCGGACCTGCGGCGGCGCGGCGTGCAGCGGGCGATCGACGCGTTCGGCGTACGCGCGCTGACGTCGAAGATCGACCCGGCGGCGGCGCCCGCGATCGCGGAGGCGTTGGAGTCGGACGGACCGGCGAACGCGGACGCGGGCGAACTACTGCGGGGCCTCGTGGACGGCGCGGCGGCCGACGGCGCGCAGCGTGCGCTGGGCGTGGACAGCGTGTCGCTGGTGAAGCTGGAGCCGGCGGGCGAGCGGCTGGGCGCGCTGTTGCTGCTGCACGTCGGCACGCCGGACATGGAGCACGTGCGGCTGCTGGGCGAGCACGTGGCGTGCGCGGCGCTGAACCTTCGCCAGGCGCAGGCCGGCAGCGAAGCGGGCGCGGCGGACGTGGTGCGGACGGTGTTCGACGCTCGGAAGACGGAGATCGAGCTGCAGCGGGAGCTGATGCGCGCGGAGCGGTACAAGCGGGACGCTTCGATCTGCGTGATCGAGGCGACGAACCTGCGGCTGCTGCGCGAGCGCTTCGGCGCATCGCTGGTGGAGCGGGCGTACGAGCGGGTCGGGCAGGCGCTGGCACAGCACTCACGCGACATCGACGTGATCGGGCAGTACAAGGAGAGCGGGTACACGATGATCCTGACGGAGGCGTCGCCGGATGCGGCGGCGCAGGCGACGGCGCGGCTGTTGGGGATCGCGCGGGACGCGGGTCGCGACGAGGGCGTGCCGGGTCTCGAGCTGCACCTGGCGGCGGGGCACGCGACGTACCCGCTGGACGGGAAGGCAACGGACGCGGTGTTCGCGGCGGCGGAGCGGCGGATGTACGCGGCGGCCGCGTAGGACGTCAGTGTGTCAGTGTGTCAGTGCGTCAGACACACTCAAGTGACGCGCACACCGTGAGATGAGCGCCGTCTCTGGCCGGCGACCTGCAGGACAGGTCTAAAGACCTGTCCGTACGTACGGGGCGTTAGCTCCTGATCCTGCCAAGGAATGAGACCCTCGCTGGTGCGAGGGTCTCTCTGCTGGTTGCTGACTGGCTGACCGGCTGACGCGCTCTTACGCCGCGTCTTCGTGGGCGGTGACGGTGACTTCGTTCTCGGGGCCGAAGAGGGTCGTGGCCTTTTCGACGAGGGAGGACTGGATGTCGGACGGGGTGGCGGTGTCTTCGATCCAGACCTTGAGTGTCGCCTTGCGGCCGTCGTAGTCGAGCAGAGCGACGTCGCGGACAGAGGGGTGCTCGCTGACGGCGTCGTCGACGGCGCGGAGGTCCAGCGGGCCGGGCTTGCTCTCGAACTCGAGGCGGAAGGCTGTGAGGGCGGCCGTCGCGGTGGATGCGTGCCCGTTCTCACCGGCGGGCGAGTCGGTCTGAGGCTGGCCGCCGGGGGTGGCGCCCCACGTCTCGGCGAGTTGGGTCCAGGGGTCATCGCCCTGGCGCGTCTGCGGCGCGGGCTCGCCCTGTTGGGCGCCGGGGACTATGAGCGTCGGCCGGGCGTAGGCGCCGGGCGCGCCGGGCGTACCGAGCTGCTGGCGGCCGGAGCTGATCACGGCGGCGATCTCGTCGAAGACGGCGCCGATCTGGCTGACCCGGGGGACGAGGCGCTGGAGGGTGGCGGTGGCATCGCCGGCCCGCTGCAACGAGGCGCGCAAGTCGTCGATGGCGGCGTTGAGTTCCTGTTCGAGTCCCTGGGTGCGGCTTTCGTCGGCCATGGCGTCTCCCTCCGGCGCTGATTGAGTGTCCGTACTCATGTATCGGCCGGGAACATCGTCGATGAACGTGGCTCGGGCGGGAATCAGGGAAACGCCGGATTTGGATGGGGGGAATGGGAAGTGAGACGTGAGAGGTGAGAAGTGGGACGCTCGAGCAGGGACGTTGGATGCGGGTTGCGAGATGCGGGGGTGGCAGGCGGGGCTGGATGCCGGCCGGACGTCTCGATCTCACTTCTCATTTCCCGCTTCTCACTTCGTACGTCTCGCCCTACAATCGGGGCCATGAACGCTGTGGGACGGATTGACGTGCTGGAGCTGCTTCCGGAGGAGCGGGCGGCGCTGCTGGAGGTGCTGGGGTCGCTGCACGCGGACGAGTGGGGGCTGCCGACGGCCTGCGACGGGTGGTCGATCCAGGACATCGCGGCGCACATCATCGGTGACGACCTGGGGCGGCTTTCGCGGGGGCGGGACGGGCACGCGAGGGCGTGGGTGGACGCGAGCTCGTGGAAGTCGCTGGTGGCCGGGATCAACGCGCAAAACGAGGCTTGGGTGACAGCGATGCGGCGGCTGAGCCCGCGCACGGTCATCGAGCTGCTTCGATCCACAGGGGAGCAAGCGATCGCGTACTTCCGGACGCTCGACCTGGACGAGGTCGGCGATCCGGTGGACTGGGCGGGACCGGAGCCGGCGCCGCGGTGGATGGACCTGGCTCGCGAGTACACGGAGTGGTGGGCGCACCAACAGCAGATCCGTGACGCGGCGGGGAAGCCGGGGCTGAAGGACCGGCGGATGTACGGGCCGGTGCTGGACTGCTATGTGCGGGCGTTGCCGCACGCGTTTCGGGACGTGCTGGCACCGGAGGGCACGCACGTGCGGCTGCGGATCAGCGGGGAGGCGGGGGACGTGTGGTCGCTGGTGCGGCGCGAGGGGAAGTGGGGGTTGTATACGGGTGTGGACAGCGACGCGGCGGCGTCGGTGACGCTGGACCAGGAGGAGGCGTGGCGGCTGTTCACGAAGGGGATCACGCCGGAGGCGGCGCGAGCATGGGCGGTGATCGGGGGTGATGCGGGGTTGGGGGAGAAGGTGTTGGAGGCGGTGGGGATTTTGGGGTAAGTGTCTGGTGAACAGGCGGTATCATAGCACTCATGCAACCGATCGAAATCAACGGACGAGTCTGGACACTTGGGGACGAAATAGGAAAAGGCGGCTTTGGTCACGTCTTTCACGCCACGGCGGATGATGGATCGGAAGGGGCGGTTAAGTTCGTTCCCAAAGCGCCCGGCGCTGACCGAGAGCTTCTCTTCGAGTCCCTAGTCGACATCCCAAATGTGATCCCGATTCTCGGGACTGCGGAGACCGAAGAGTTCCATGTCCTCCTGATGCCCATAGCGGAAGAGTCGCTACGCCAGTATCTGAGTGCGCACCCAGGTCCTGTACCCGTGGACGATGCATTGCCGATTCTTACGGACCTCGCGGAGGCCTTGCGCGGGCTCGACGCTGCGG
>DATECV010000268.1:0-11813 GCA_035286725.1 Dehalococcoidia bacterium
ACCCGGACCGGGCGCTCGACGTGAGGCTCACCTCCCGCGGCTGAGCGCGCGGGAGATCGGCCACGGGGGCCCGTGGAACGGGCAGGCGGAGCGTTTCAGGTCAGCGCACGAACAGAATCGTGCGCGGCTCCCACGCCACGAACCCATCGTCGTACGTATCGCTCGGTCCGTAGATGCAGTGGGTCGCCACGCCGATGAAGCCCGAACTGGCCTCGCATGTCGCCGTCAGCCGTAGCTCGTACAGGCGTCCGGGCACCAGCGCGACCTGCATGTCGACGTCAGCCCTGTCGATGTCGTCGAATCCACCGAGCGTCAACACCGACTCGCGTTGCTCCAGCGAATGCACTTCCTCCGACGCGATGACCCTGTCGCCGTCGTCGAGCACGCTCAGCGTAATGCTGACCGCCGCGCGCGTGCCACCGGCTCCGTTTCCCGCCAGGATCCCCTGCCAGTTCACGCCCGTCGAGATTTGCGCCGTGATTGGCGTCGTCCCCTCGCCCGGCACGCGGAACAGGTTCGCCAGCCACGCCGACGCCGACGGCCGCTCGCTGATCCCCACATTCACGTACGCGGTCACCTGCAGCCGGTTCTGCCCGGGCACCGCTCCGTACGACGAGTCTGCGTACACGATGCCGAACAGCCCGAAGCTTCCGGCCGTCTTGGTCCCGTTACTGGAGTCCGGGCTGTCAAACGTCAATTCCGACACGCTGGGCGTGCTGGTCGCTGTCGGTTCGGGCGTCTCGCTTGGCGCCGGCGTGTCGCTCGGGGCAGGCGTCGCGCTCGGACCCTGCTCCTGTGGCGGGACGCTGGGTTCACTCCCGGGCGATGCACCGGCCTCCCCAGTGGTCGCGCCCGCCGTCGGCGTTCCACCGGCGGCCTCATCGGATCCGGTTCTACATCCGGCGGCGCTCACGAGGATGAGCGCCGCAGCGATCGACAGAAACAGGCTCGCAGGTCGACTCATTCAACACCTCGATTCATGTGCCGCGACGTTAAGCGCGGAGTGTACCTCATCGGGTCTCAGCGCGTGCTAAGATCGCCCGCATGACGGCGATCGCTCAACCGCATCCGGCAACCGGTCCCGTGGATGGCCCCAAGGCGAACGACGCCGCCTATGATGCCATCATCGTTGGCGCGGGCTTCGCCGGCCTCTACATGCTGCACCGCCTGCGCGCCCTCGGACTCTCCGCGCGCGTCATCGAAGCGGCGGACGGCGTTGGCGGGACCTGGTACTGGAACCGCTACCCCGGCGCCCGCTGCGACATCGAGAGCCTCGAGTACCAGTACGGCTTCGACGACGACCTGCCGCGCGAGTGGAAGTGGTCCGAGCGCTACGCCTCCCAGCCGGAGATCCTGCACTACCTCAACCACGTCGCCGACAAGCTCGACCTGCGCCGCGACATCCAGTTCGAGACGCGCGTCACAACGGCGCACTTCGACGAGGCGTCGTCCCGCTGGCAAATCGAGACCGACCGACGTCAGGACAAGTCCAGAATGGACTTCGGCGGCGACCGGTTCTCGGCCGCCCACTGCATCATGGCGACCGGCTGCCTGTCCGCTCCCCGGCGTCCCGGCTTCAAGGGTCTGGAGTCGTTCGAGGGCGACTGGTACCACACCGGCTACTGGCCCCACGAAGGGGTCGACTTCACCGGCAAGCGGGTCGGCGTCATCGGCACCGGGTCGTCGGCCATCCAGTCCATCCCGCACATCGCGCGACAGGCGGCCCACCTGACCGTCTTCCAGCGCACCCCCAACTTCAGCATCCCCGCGCACAACGGCCCCATCGACCGCGAGGTTGAGCGCCAGATGACCGAGCGCTACACCGAGGTCCGCCGGCGCGCCCGCGCATCGGCCGCCGGCGTGGTCTCGCGGGCGCCGCCCAGCGAGCGCTCCGCGATGCAAGTGTCTGAGGCGGAGCGGCAGGAGGAGTTCGAGGCGCGCTGGCAGTACGGCGGCCTGGGCATGGGCGGCGCCTTCATCGACATCGTGATATCGCCCGAGGCGAACGAGACCGCCGCCGACTTCGTCCGCGCGAAAATCCGCGGCATCGTGAAGGATCCCGCGACGGCCGATCTGCTCTGCCCGAAGGACTACCCGTTCGCCACGAAGCGGCTCTGCGTCGACACCGAGTACTTCGAGACCTTCAACCGCGACAACGTCACGCTCGTCGACGTGAAGTCCTCGCCGATCGAGGAGATCACGCCGAAGGGCCTGCGCACGACCGATGCCGAGTACGAGTTCGACGCCCTCGTCTTCGCCACCGGCTTCGATGCCATGACCGGCGCGCTGCTCGGCATCGACATCCGCGGCCGCGGCGGCAACGCGCTGGCGGATGCGTGGGCGGCGGGCCCGCGCACGTACTTGGGCCTGCAGGTCGCCGGCTTCCCCAACCTCTTCACCATCACCGGTCCCGGCAGCCCCTCCGTGCTCACGAACATGATCGTCTCCATCGAGCAGCACGTCGACTGGATCACCGGCTGCGTGGAGTACATGCTCGAGCACGGCATCCGGACCATCGAGCCGTCGGTCGAGGCGCAGGACGCCTGGGTCGAGCACGTGAACCAGGTCGCGAACCTCACGCTCTTTCCGCGCGCCAACTCCTGGTACATGGGCGCCAACATCCCCGGCAAGCCCCGCGTCTTCATGCCCTACATCGGCGGCCTCAACCTCTACGCCCAGAAATGCGATGAGGTAGCCGCCAACGGCTACGAGGGCTTCGTGCTGGCGTAGCCCGACGCAACGGCCCCCCAAAACCCGTTCCGGGCGTGTTATTCTCGCCAAATGCAGCAGCGCGTCCAGTTCTGTACCACCAGCGAGGGCGTCCAGATCGCCTTCGCGGTCCTCGGCGAGGGCTATCCTCTCGTCCTGGTGCCCGGCTGGGTGAGCCACCTTGAACTGGACATGGAGCCCGACTCGCCGAGCCGGGAAAGCTACGAGGAACTGGCCCGGCACTTCACGCTCGTCCGTTACGACAAGCGCGGTACGGGCCTGTCTGACAGGGGCGTGAGCGATTTCAGCCTCGAGCCGCGCTTGCTGGATCTCGAAGCCGTGCTCGATCGCCTGAAACTGAGCCGCTACGCCGTGCGAGGCATGTCCGAGGGCGGGCCGGTCGCGATCGCGCACGCCGTCCGCCATCCGGAACGCGTCTCCCATCTCATACTCCAGGGCACCTACGCCCACCTGGGCCGCTCCGACACCACCGAGGCGCTTATCGCCCTCATCGGCGCGGAGTGGGGACTGGGCTCCGCGACGATGGCGAGCATCTTCGTGCCAAGCGCGAGCAAGGAGATACAGGAACGGTTTGTCGTATATCAGCGTGAGGCCGCGACCCGCCCTGATGCGGCGGCCATGCTGCGCGCGAACGTCGACACCGACGTGCGCGACCTGCTCGCTCAGGTGCAGGCGGCCACGCTGGTCATCCACAGCGAGACGGACAAGGCGGTGCCGTTCGAGCACGCGCGCCGACTGGCCGGCGCCATCCCCAACGCCACGCTGGCGCAGTACAAGGGCGATCACGCCCCGATCGGCTCGTACGAGCAGATCAACCGCATGATCATGGAGTTCGTGACGCCGGATGACGCGGCTGACCGGGCCGCGCCCGCCACGGTTTCAGGCCTCCTGACGATCATGTTCACCGATATCGAGGCGTCCACGACGATGACGCGCCGTCTTGGCGATGCAGGAGCACAACGGGTGCTGCACACGCACAACGGCATCATCCGCGACGCTCTGCGCGCGAACGCGGGGACGGAGATCAAGCACACGGGCGACGGCATCATGGCGTCGTTCGCGACCGCCTCTTCCGCGCTGACCTGCGCGTCCTCGATCCAGCGCGCGTTCGAGGAACACAATGAACGCGACCCGGACTCCCGCGTGCGTGTCCGGATCGGACTGAATGCGGGTGAGCCCGTCGCCGAGGACGGTGACCTGTTCGGGACCTCCGTCCAGCTTGCCGCCCGCATCTGCGCCCGCGCCGAGCCCGGCCAGATCCTGGCCGCCAACGTCGTGCGGGAGCTCGCTGCCGGCAAGCAGTTCCTCTTCGCCGATCACGGCGATGTCGTTCTCCGTGGGTTCGAAGACCCGGTGCACGTCTTCGAAGTCAGCTGGCGCGGCTAAGTCCGCCTGCGTACCGGCGTCCGCGCACCCTCGGCGTAACCTCCTGTCCCGAACACGCAGAACGTCGCGTCCGCGGGCGTCGCCGGCTCCTCCGTGAACCCCGCCGTCAGTCGGACGCCTAGGAACCCGGCCCGCTCGTACAGCTCGGCGGCCTGCGGCTGGGAGTACCACCGCACCGCGGGCGACCGCTGGTGCAGCTCGGTCTCGACGACCTCACCCGCGGCGAGGACCTCGTACCGGTTCTCTTCGTGCTCCAGCTGCCGCTCATGGTCGTATCGCGTCCGGATCCAACGCCTGATCGTCGCGCCATCTTCCGGACGCTCTTTCTCGCCGATCTTGTGCCAGGCCGACCACTCCATCTGCATCGGCGTCTTTTCGCCCGGCCACAGTTTCGACATGAAGGGCATCACCAGCACGCCGCCGACCGCGAGGTGCTCGAAGAACCGGCGCAGCGCCACCCGGGCCGCCGCTTCGTCGGTAAGAAGCTGGAACGAGCTCGATGGCACAATAATCGTCGCGTACCGCCGCGGAAGTTCCAGCGACTCCATCCCCTGCTCGAACAACCGTCCGCTCACGTCGATGCTCGACGCACCGGCCTTCTCCCGGCAGATGGCCAGCATCTCCGGCGAGTTGTCGACGCCGTCCACGTCCAGGCCCGCCGCCAGGTAGTCCAGCAGCAGCCGCCCGGTGCCGCACCCGACGTCCAGCGCCGCCCCTCCTTGCCGCTCGATGATCGCACGGTAGAACGGCCGGTCCGGCCACGTCGAGTAATCCCCACGCAGCAGGTCCCACGCTTGCGCCATCAACCCCCGGTACTCGTAGTCGCGATTCATCGCGCGAGCCTACCACTCACGCGTCGCCAGCTTCCAGCCTCCAGTCTCCATCTCCTACTTCCCCACTGCGGATTGCGGCCCTCCACCCGCCCCAGATACGTTGATGCTTGACTCGCGTCCGCCCGCCGATCGATAATGTTGACTAAGTCGATTCACTTTAGGAGCGCCCGCTTCGGCGGGGAGGTGTCCCATGGTTACGGAAACCAGGCCAGCTTCAGAATTCGCCCAGGACAAGACCCACGACCCGATCGTCAGCGCTGAAATCGACAACTTTGAACGCGAGGTCCTCGCCTGGCGCGCCGGCGAGGGGCTGGGCGACGACTTCCGCCCCTTCCGCCTCCAGCACGGTACCTACGGCCAGCGCCAGTTCAACGTCCAGATGATGCGCATCAAGGTGCCCCACGGCACCATGACCCCCGAACAGCTCCACGCCGTCGCCGACTGCGCCGACTGGTACACCCCGCGCCGGCTCGGCCACGTCACCACGCGCCAGGCCATCCAGCTCCACTACGTCATGCTGGAGGACTCGCCGAAGGTCATGCGCCGTCTCGCCGAGACCGGCCTCACCACGCGCGAAGCGTGCGGCCATACGGTCCGCAACGTTACCTCCGACCCGCTCAGCGGCATCGCCGAAGACACGGTGTTCGACGTGACGCCGTACGCCGAGGCGGCCATGCGCTACTTCCTGCGCAACGCCACCAACCAGAAGCTCCCCCGCAAGTTCAAGATCACCTACTCGGCCAGCGAGGCCGACCGCGGCCTCATCCCCATGCACGACTTCGGCCTCATGGCCGTCGAGCGCAACGGCGAGAAGGGCTTCCGCATGAGCGTCGGCGGCGGCCTGGGCGCCGCGCCCCGCATGGCCGACGTCCTCGCCGACTTCCTGCCCGTCAGCGAGCAGCTCCGCTCTATCGAGGCCGCCATCAAGGTCTGGGACCGCCTCGGCGAGCGTCGCAACAAGAACAAGGCGCGCATCAAGTTCCTCGTCGGCAAGATCGGCATCGAAGAGTTCCGCCGCCTCTGGAAGCTCGAGCTCGACACGTTGCCGCCCACGTCCGACCCGCGCTACCGCGAGCCCGACTTCACGCTGCTCGAAGAAGCGCCGGGCTACGGCTCGTGGGCGTCGCGCAACGGCGGCGTGAAGCAGACGCGCGAAGGCTTCGACGTCTGGCGCCGCACCAACGCTCTCAAGCAGAGGAATCAGGGCTACTACTCCATCTACGTCCTCCTGCCCATCGGCGACGTGAACGTCGAGCAGATGCACGCCCTCGCCGAGATGGCGCGCAAGTACGCCGGCGGGCACATCCGCACCGCCGCCTCGCAGAACTTCGTCCTGCGATGGGTACACGAGGACGACCTGCCCGCCGTCCACGGCGAGCTCGTCGACATCGGCCTCGCCGAGGATCACGCGATGACCATCAGCGACATCATCACCTGCCCCGGCGCCGACACCTGCGCCATCGGGGTCACGTCGTCGAAGGGCCTCGGCACGGAGATCCGCAATCGTATCCTCGCCGGCAACGGCCAGTACCACGGCGACCCGCTGGTGAACGACATCCGCATCAACGTCAGCGGCTGCCCCAACTCCTGCGGCCAGCACCACATCGCCGATATCGGCTTCTACGGCATGGCCATTCGCATGGGAGAGCGCCAGGTGCCCGCCTTCCAGCTCCTGCTGGGCGGGAACGCCCGCGGCACGGGCAAGCTGGCCAAGCTGACCATGAAGCTCCCGGCCCGCTACATCCCGGATGCGGTCGAGAAGCTCATTGCCACGTACGTCGGCGAGCGCACCGACGGCGAGAAGTTCGCCTCCTGGGCCGAGCGCAAGGGCACACCCGGCGTGCAGGAGCTGCTCGCCGATTACAAGATCGTGCCCGAGTTCACGCAGGATCCGATGGCCTACGTCGACTGGGGTCAGACCAAGTTCTTCACCCTCGACGACATGGGCGAAGGCGAGTGCGCGGTGTAGGGGCGCTCAGGGAGTCGCCGAAGACATGTAGCGCGGGCTTTCCAGCCCGCGCGGGCGTGGAGGAACGGAAAGCGTAGATGGCGCAGGAAACAACGATTGGCAGGCCGACGGCGGAAGCGCTGACCGCGCTGTCGGCCGCCCTCGAGGGCAAAACGCCGCAGGAGATCCTGCGCTGGGCCGCTACCGAGTACCAGCCGGGGCTCGCGCTCGCCTGCTCGTTCGGCGGCCCCTCGGGCATGGTCCTCCTCGACATGGTGATGCGTCGAGACGACGGCATCGACAAGGCGGTCGAGGTGTTCTATCTCGACACCGACTTCCTCTTCCCCGAGACCTACAAGCTCCGCGACGTTTGCGCCGCCAAGTACGATTTCAAGCCCGTCGGCTATATGTCGTTGATCACGCCGCAGGAGCAGGCCGCGAAGCACGGCGACGCCCTGTGGTCGCGCGACCCCGACCTCTGCTGCCAGCTCCGCAAGGTCGAGCCCAACCACCGCGCGCTCGAGGGCAAGCGCGCCTGGATCAGCGGCCTGCGCCGCGACCAGAGCGCCAGCCGCGCCGATATCCAGATCGTCGAATGGGACGGCAAGTTCGACCTGATCAAGATCAATCCGCTGGCGGCGTGGACGGAGTCGCAAGTGTGGACCTACATCCTCGACAACGGCGTCCCCTACAACGAGCTGCACGACCGGAACTACCCCAGCATCGGCTGCACACACTGCACCAAGCCCGTGAACCCCGGCGACGACGCGCGCAGCGGCCGCTGGCAGGGCTTCGACAAGGTGGAGTGCGGCCTGCACGTCCCTGAGGGGCAAACAGGCTTCGATCGGCTGCACGAGGACGGGGAGGGCGCTTGACGGCATGGACGTAGGGGCGCAGCCTGCTGCGCCCGAGTGCGTCGTGCGCTGACGGCGGGTGCATCAAATAGTAACGGCGATATGCCAGGGGCGCGGACCGTGCCGTGCCCCAAATTTGTGGGCTTTGGAAGCCCTACTGAATCAGTAGGAAAAGGGAGGAACACAGGTTGGGACATAAAGGCTTCACCGTCTGGTTCACCGGGCTCTCGGGCGCCGGCAAGACCACCATCGCCGACGCGGTCGAGCCGCTGCTGCGCGAGCGCGGCATCACCAAGCTCGAGAAGCTCGACGGCGACGTCGTCCGCACACACCTCAGCAAGGGCCTCGGCTTCAGCAAGGAAGACCGCGACACCAACATCCGCCGCATCGGCTGGGTCGCCGAGGTGCTCACGCGCAACGGCGTCTGCGTCCTCGCCTCCGCCATCTCGCCCTATCGCGAGATCCGCGACGAGGTGAAGGCCAACATCGGCAACTTCGTCGAGGTCCACGTCCACTGCTCCCTCGAGGAGCTGACGCGCCGCGACGTGAAGGGCCTCTACGAGAAGGCGATCAAGGGCGAGATCAAGAACTTCACCGGTGTCAGCGACCCGTACGAGGAGCCCGTAAACCCGGACGTCTTCGTCGACTCCGAGAAGGAAGAGCTCGCCGACAG
This sequence comes from Dehalococcoidia bacterium, assembly GCA_035286725.1. Classification (GTDB taxonomy): domain Bacteria; phylum Chloroflexota; class Dehalococcoidia; order DSTF01; family JACRBR01; genus JACRBR01. The sequence goes on from DATECV010000268.1 coordinate 8,425, forward strand.
CGTCGCGAAGGTCATCGCGAGGCTGGAAGAGCTCGGCTACGTCCCCGCGAAGACCCCCGCGTAGGTACGCGTAACCCCCGTACGGACAGGTCTTCAGACCTGTCCTCGACCGACGACCGAAGACTGAGGACCACATGCCAGACGGAACCGAACACGGACTCATCCCGCCGCACGGCGGCAAGCTCAACCCCCGGGAAGTCACAGGCGACGCCGCGAAAGCCCTCGCCGAGAAGGCGAAGTCGCTGCCGCAGCGCCAACTCAACTCGCGCGAGCTGTCGGACCTCGAGCTGCTCGCCAATGGCGGCTTCTCCCCCATCGACGGCTTCATGACGCCGGCGCAATACGAAAACGTCGTCGAGTCGATGCACCTGCCAGACGGCCTCCCGTGGTCGATTCCGGTCACCCTCAGCGCCTCGAAGGAGCAGGCGAAGGCGTTCCAGGGCGAGATCGCGCTCACCGACGGCAGCGGCACGCCGCTCGCCCTCATGACCGTGACCGACGTCTTCGGCTACGACAAGACGATCGAGGCGGAGAAGGTCTTCCGCACCATCGAGGAGAACCACCCGGGCGTGGCTGCGCTGTATGCGCAGGACGAGCTGCTGGTCGGCGGGCCCGTCCACGTGTTCAAACGCCCGTCGAACCCCACCTTCCCCGAGTACCGCCTGGACCCGGCACAGACGCGCGCCGCCTTCGTCGAGCGCGGATGGAAGCGCGTTGTCGGCTTCCAGACGCGAAACCCCGTCCATCGCGCGCACGAGTACATCCAGAAGGCCGCGCTGGAGATCACCGACGGCCTGCTCCTCCACCCCCTCGTCGGCGATACGAAGTCCGACGACATCCCCGCCGACGTGCGCATGGAGTGCTACCGCGTGCTGCTGGACGGCTACTATCCGAAGGACCGCGTCCTGCTCTCGGTGCTGCCCGCGGCGATGCGCTACGCCGGCCCGCGCGAGGCCATCTTCCACGCCATCATGCGGAAGAACTACGGCTGCTCCCACTTCATCGTCGGCCGCGACCACGCCGGCGTTGGCAGCTACTACGGCACGTACGACGCGCAGCTCATCTTCGAAGAGTTCGACCCGCGGAAGCTGGGCATCACGCCGCTGTTCTTCGAGCACACGTTCTTCTGCAAGAAGTGCGAGGGCATGGCCTCTACCAAGACCTGCCCCCACGGCCCGGACGACCGCATCTCGCTCAGCGGCACGCAGGTGCGCGAGTTTCTCACGAAGGGCATCGAGCCCCCGCACGAGTTTTCGCGCCCGGAGGTCGCCCGCGTGCTGATCGCGGCCGAGCGCGCAAAGGCGAACGCTGGCGGATGAGATGACGGAACACGTGCAGAAAGCTGCCTTCCGGGCGCGTGCCGCGTCCGCCGACGCGGACCAGCTCCTGCATGTGCCGCAAAGCCTTCCGCGTATCGCTGTTGCCGTGGCGCTGCGGGTTCTCTATGTCGTCGCGGCCCTGGCGATCTTCATCCTTGCCCTCCAACTGCTGAAAACTGGCGCGGGCGGCCTGAAACCGATCCTCGACCGCTTCGATGTGCACGGCACGGCCAACATCGTCGGATTCGGGTGGCTGGGGTCCTACGGTGTCCTCAGCGGCTCCCCCGTCGCCGCGATCGCCCTCAGCCTGTTCTCGAAGGACGTGCTGTCCCAGGGCGAGACCTTCGCGATGATCAACGGCTCGCGTATGGGCGCGTCGTTCATCGTGCTCTTCGTCGGGTTCCTGTACTGGATCCGCGGTCGCCGCAATCCGGACGGCCTGTACATCGGCGTCGTGGCGCTGCTGGTGGCCTTCACGCTGTGGGCGCCCGTCATCCCGCTCGGCCAGCTCATCCTGCGCGAGGGCTGGTTCGAGGGCGTGCGGTTCGGGAGCCCGGGCGCCGTGACGTCGCTGGTGAATGTCGTCTACGACCCCATCGTCGAGCGCATGGACGAGCACCTGCCCCGCCTCGCGCTCTTCGGCGTCGGCATGGCCGTGCTGCTCGCCAGCTTCAGTGTCTTCGACCGGGTGCTGCCTAACCTCGACGCGCCTGGACCCCGCTTCGAGCGGTTGGCCGCCTTCTTCCACCAGCGGTACATGATGTTCGTGCTCGGCCTCATCGTGACCGGCATGACGATGTCGGTATCGCTGTCGCTGACCATCCTGGTGCCGCTGACGCTGAAGAACTACGTGAAGCGCGACGGCATCATCCCCTACGTCATGGGTGCGAACATCGCGACCTGGATCGACACGCTGTTCGCCGCGCTGCTGCTGGACAAGCCCGAGGCGTTCACCATCGTGTTCGTCGAAATGGTGACCGGCGCGGCGGTGTCCCTGCTCGTTCTCGTCATCTTCTATGAGCCGTACAAGCGCTTCATCCTCGGCGCCGCGCACCTCGCCACGCGCGACCGCCGCGGCTTCGGCATCTTCCTCAGCGCGATCCTCGTTGTGCCAGCGGTGCTGCTGGTCGTGTAGCCGTATCGCGTGGGGCCTTCGTGATTGTCACACCCCGGCGGACAGCGCTACCCTTCACGCATGACAACGAGTCATCCGCCGAGGTTCACCTCGACCGGCCTCGAGTTGGCCGACCCGCTCCCGCCCGAAGAGGAAGCGCGGCAGCTTGAGGAACTCCGCCGCTTCAGCCGGGACAGCAGGCTGCTCGCCAGCATGCGCGAGGATCTGCTGAAGGAGCACGACGGCCAGTGGACCGCGATGTATGAAGGCAGGTTCTTCCATGCTCACGGGCACGAAGAACTCGTTCGTGCGCTCGTCGATGCCGGGATTGATCCGGGTCTGGCCGTGCGGAAGTTCTTGTCCAGCTCGGGCATGATCCTGAGTTTGCGGGCTTGATCCGCGGCTACGTCGAGGGCGGCCTAGCGTGGGTCGATCTACGCGCTAACGTTCCAGCGCTCAGCAGACAGTGGATGCCCATTCCCTTTCTCGTGGATACCGGTTCTACTCAGTCGGTTATTGTCCCCGAGGACGCGCTGGTACTCGGTGTTGATGCCGGATCGCTGTTTCCAGATCCTCGTTCTCGAGTCATGCCTGGCTTCGGCGGCAGCCTACGTTTCATCACTACAATGGCGGAACTACGATCTGACGTCCGTGGAGAAGAGCAGCCTAATTCCTACCAAGTCGCGTTAGGTATCGTCGAACCGGGACCAGGGGTCCGAAATCGACCCTCGGTCTTAGGAATGGACTTTCTACGGCACTTCCGCGTCACCATCTCCGTGGCCGAAGACCGGGTCGAACTGGAGCGGATCCAATAGCCTTGCGTCCGGCCGGGCCCCCTCGCTAGAATTGTTGATGTAATCGCTTAACTTTACCGACTTCCCGCCGGAATAGATTCAGAAACCCCCTCTCCCGAATCGGGAGCGGGCAGGGGCAAGGACCCCGATATGCGCATCTCC
>DATECV010000269.1:0-4070 GCA_035286725.1 Dehalococcoidia bacterium
AATTCCTCCACCTGGGCGGCAGCGGCGGGAGCGCCGATGGGCAGGGTGGCTATGGTCACCTCATCGCCTGCATGAAAGGCCGGCATGTCTTCGCGCCGCAGCCAGTGCTCGGCCCGCGTGGCGCCGGCCCGTTCCGCGAGATAGGCGGTGAGACGTGGACTGAAGGTACCCAGCACAACCGGGCGCACACCCAGCTGGTCACGCGTGATGCCGCGGCTCGCGCAGAGATGCTCGACGGCGAGGTGCGGCTCGACGTGCGGATCCCCATCCTCGTAGAAGTTCGCGCTCGGCTCCCCGCTCATGTGTTGGCGACAGCAGCGAGGATCTTCTGGGCGTGTTGGACGTGGTCCTCGTCGTGGACGCGCTGGAAGGCCGCCCACTCCATGCAGTTCAACGGACCGAAGAAGGGATGCGGGGCTTTCTTCTCCAGGTCGGGCGCGGCGGGCAGGCCACGGATCTCGCGAATGAGGCTGTCGTTCACGCCGCGGAGCTGCGCCACGAAGTCCAGGAACGGCTGCCCGGTGTCTTCCACCATGCGGCCGGCTCCACGGCCGGAGGGAGGACCTTCGCCGCGCGACAGGTTGTGGACCAGGATGGCGACGCTTTCCTCGGCGTCGATGACGTGGCGGACGAGCTCGCGTACGGACCACTCCTCGGGAGCGGGCTTACGGGCCGTGACGTCCTCACGCAGGCCGGACACGACATCCAGGAAGCGCTGCTGGCTGGTCTGCACGAGGTCGAGGATGGCGTCGGGCGACTTCGAGCCCTGGTGCCGAATGTAGGACGTTACGCGTTCGCGGACTTCTTCCGGGAAGGGAATCGCGGCCATGGTTCACCTCCAGTGAGCGACTCGCGTTGGCGAACCACAGATTACACAGAATTCAGGGCAAGAACTTGGGGGCGTTGCGGTCAGGAGGGATGGCGGTCGCCGCGGCCACGGAGAGCCTGCCACCAACGGGTGAGGGCGGCCGCCCACGGGTCCCAGAGGTGGAAGACATCGGCAGCCCACACGAGGATGATCCCAAGCAGGACGGCGTAGAGGATCTCACCGGGCGACATCGCGCGGCCCCTATCAGCAAGCGGGTGTGACGTACCGGGCGGGGAGTTGTTCCGGGAGCGCCACCCGCACCCGGCCCGTCTCTTTGTAACGCCCGGCACCGCATGACAACCAGAGGGCGGCGTCAAGGCGGCCACATTCGTAACAGGGGCATGTCAAGCGGCGCCCGGCGCGTTGCGGGGTTCGACAGCATGGGGCGATGGGCGTAGACTGGCGATCACCCGCAGCGCCCGCCCGGGCCGTCGCGCAGCACAGGAGGCAGGACGATGGTCGTACAAGCTTCAATCATTTCCCGTCTGGAGGAGTCGCGCGAGCGAGGCGTGGAGTACCTGATGGCACAGCAGCGCGCTGACGGTGCTATCGGGAATCCGGAGAAGGAAGGGCTGGGGCCGTACTACAAGACGCTGTGGGCGTTGACCTGCGCGGGACGCGTGGCTGAGGCCAACCGGCTGGCATCGTGGATCACGCAGGACCTCTTGACCGACGAAGGTGACTTCGCCGGGCCCCTGCGCGGCTCCCTCTTTGACCGGAGCTATGCGTACCCCAACGCCTGGCTCATCATCGGGGCGCACAAGCTGGGGCGCTATGACATCAGCCGCCGCGGCATGGAGTTCCTGTTGCTGCTGCACCACGAGACGGGCGGATTTCGCGTGGAGCGGGACAACGAGGACGCGGTACAGGACGTGCTGAACACGGCGCAGGGCGGAAACGCCTGCCTGACGACCGGCCACGTAACCGAGGCGAAGGGCGTGGGCCGGTTCCTGCGCACGGTGTACGAGGCGCAGCCGGATCCGGCGCACGAGTTGTTCTTCGTGTACAAGCCGGGGCAAGGGCTGCGCACGTCGTTCCCGGACGAGCGGCAGAAGATGCACTCGATCCGACACGACACGCCACGGCAGGCCTACTTCAACATGGGGATCGCGGCGGCGTTCCTGGCCCGGCTGGCGCTGACGACGGGCGATGCGTCGTGGTCGGTCCTGGGGCGCGACTACCTGCAACTGGCGTTCAACGCGCTGGACGAGATGTACGAGACGGCGCAGGTGGGGAAGGTAGGTTGGGGGGCAGCGCTGGTGTACCAGACGACCGGCGACGAGAAGATGCGGCAGTTGGCGACGCGCGTCGGCGAGGCGATGGCGGCGCAGCAGACCGACACGGGCGGCTGGGACAACACCGGCGGCTACGTGAACGACGCCATCCGGACCGAAGTCACGGCGGAGTTCGTGGTGCTGTTGGACGAGATGATCGCGGGGCTGGCCGCCCGGTAACCCGGGATCCGGCCGAACCGAGGCCCCAAGGCATACGCAGCCCGGTGTTCCAGCGACGATGCCGCGCCGGCATTGCGCGTGGGGCGAACCTGTCGGAAGATGGGGCGAACCCGCGCAACGCACAGGACGGATTCGCCGGAGGCCTTCCGATGACCACGATCCACGAAGGTGTTGCCGCGCCCGTGGGGCCCGAACGCCTGCAGGGCCAGGGACTGGACCCGGAGCAACACGAATCGGGCGACCGGGCGATCCACATCCTGCTGACCGATCCGGTGGCAGGCCCGCAGACGGACCTCGTGATCACGTACCGGGATGCTGCCTACGAGGTGTGGGCGAAGCGGGGGATGATCCGCTTTCAGCGATTCCACGCAGCAGACGGCGGAGGGTACGCGTACCGGATCATCGAGCAGATCGGCGAGAATCCGATCGCGAACGACGACTACCGCGCGCTCGCAGTGCTCGACGACGAGGTCGAGGCCTCGCGAGCGTCGGGATTTGCGTGCGTCGACCCGAACCTGGCGTACGTAGAACCGGAGCACGTCAGCTATCCGTACGGGTACGAACGGATCGCGCAGCTGTTCGATAGTCCGAACGCGCCGGACCTCGCAGTGAACCCGAAACCGTATGCGTTCGGACGCCAGCCGGGTCAGCACGGGGCGTTGGACGTGATCCAGTCTCGATCCCCGCTGGTGTTCTCCGGGCCCGGTGTGCGGCGCGACGCGGCGACGCAGGCGCAATCGCGGCAGATCGACATCGCGCCGACGATCGCCCGGCTCTGCGGCCTTCCGCTGATCGACGGAAAGGACTCGACGGGTCGCACGTCGTCGGAGCGGGGCGTGGCGCCGGACGTGTATCTGAAGCGGCAGGACGGGCGCGTGCTGGAGGAGATCCTGGACCCGGACTCAACGCAACGGCCGGAGCGCGCGTACATCTTCCTGCTGGACGGCCAGAGCAACACCGAGCTCAAGTGGAGACTACAGAACGATCCCGACTCGATCCCGAACCTGCGCCGGTTGATCAAATCGGGCACGATGTTCGAGTTCGGCTCGATCACCAACTTTCCCAGCATCACATGGCCCAGCCACAACGCGATCGGGACGGGTGCATGGGGCGGGCACCACGACATCGTGAATCCGACGTACTACCTGCGGGATCGCCGGGAGGTGGTAACGCCGCAGGGGCAGCAGTTCGACACGGCGAAGTTCCTGGGCGACGGCGTCGAGACGCTGTACGAGGCGTTTCACCGGGTGTTCGGGTCCTGGGACGGACGCACGGGCGCATTTACGGCGTCGATCCACGAGCCGTGCACGCGGGGCGCCGACCACGCGACGCTGGAGCGACGGGTGGTCGGCGACAAAGGAAGGCTGCGGGAGTGGACGCAGCGAGTAGCAGGCGACACGAGCGCAAAATGGCTGGAGGACGATCAGAAGGGCGCGCACGGTGAATCCGTGGTCGACGGGCGAGGCGTGGCACAGGCGATCGTGCTGTACACGGACGAGACGCACCCACCGCCGAAGTTCATGTTCCACGAGCTTACGTTGACCGACGGCGTGGGCCACGACTATGGACCGCACTCCGAGGGCCAGCGGCTGGCGCTGGACGAAACTGACGTGCGGGTTGGACGCGTGCTGGACGCGCTGCAGGCCGCGGGGCTGTACGACGACACGCTGTTCGTGGTGACGACGGACCACGGCATGGCGGCGGTTGACGCGGCGCTGAAGGCGACACAGGTGCGCGCCATCGTTGAC